>JANOOW010000092.1:0-3772 GCA_031421555.1 Hyphomicrobiaceae bacterium
TGTCCAGGAACAGGTTGGCAGCGGGCGGCGAACTGGATCGGGGCATGAATTTGGAACTAAAGAGATTTGCCGCAGAGTCTATCCGGAAACCTTTGATCAAAGCTTATTTTGTTCAAGGAAATAAGGCCGCTGTATCTGAGGCAGTGTTGCCAGGCCGCAAAAAGTATCGCCACCATTGGAGAATGGCAGGGCAGTGGTCGTGCTGTTCACGAAGCCATCACAAGCAAACGACGACCGCCAGCATGGCCGCTGCCTGCCGTGGTGCGCCGCTTTGATCAGCAGGGCGTCAGGCTGATCTGCATGGACCCGCCGCCGGATTGCATCGCGTGGGACGGCGTGCGCGACCGGCTGGGGCGGGCGGTGGCTTGAGCTGCCCCTCGCACTCAACTTCAGCCGCGGCCCCGGGCCGACGCAAGGCGATGACCGGATGAATTGCTCATCGAACTGAACTGAGTCGTTCGGCCATGCGCGTTTGCCAGCCCGGGCCGGTGGCCTTCCAGCGGTCAATCACATCAGCAGGCAATCGGATGGAGAGCAGCTGGCGCGGATTGGTTGCGACGGGACGGCCACCCCGGTTGACTTGGCCACGCGCAAGCATGGCTTCGTCCAGTTCAGGCAGATCCTCGTACTTGTCCGCTTGAACGACATGCGCATCGACCCGCGCCAGGTCAGATTTCAGGCAACGGGGCAATGCGGGCTTTTTCGCGTTCTTCGTGATCTGTTTCTTGATCTGCGCTGCGTAGGGATTCTTCCTTGCAGCCGAGAAATCGTATTTCTTGCGCATATTCAACCTCTATTGGTAAGACAGCGGCAACGGTTGGGCTATCGGACTTGCGGCACGCCTGCGGCGAGCGAATAGTTAAACCGAAGCGTCACGAAACGCCCTCAACACCGTATTGATGCGGGTTTGGTACCCGGCCCCTTGGGCTTTAAACCATTCGAGCACATCCTGATCCACTCGCAGCGAGATGGAGGCTTTGGAGGGTAGCGGCTTCAAACCTTTGCGCACCAGAGCGCGAACAATGTGCTTGACGTCAGCTTCGGGGTGGTCCGGCGTTCGCTTTGCGTCGGCCGCGCCCGTTTTCAGGCGAGGCCAATCAGTTTTGGATTTCATCGACGTAGATTTGCGACTCGCGCTTGGTGGCTTTTCGGAACGAGATGACTCGGATTTCATGTTCATTCTCCGTATGTACGACTGAAACAGGGATGCCAGCGAGCAGGCCCAGCGTAACGAAGCGCTGCTCACCGTAGGAGAAACGGTCATCCTCGAAAGAAAACGTCACGCCTTCAAAAACGCTTCTGGCATCCACGAAGTCAAGGCCATGGTCCTTGATGTTGGTTGCGCGTTTCGTTTCTGACCAGGTAAACTCCATGTGTCAAGTGTATATACGAAACGTAATGGCATCAACTTGGTAACGTGTCATGCTACTGGGGCCTGGCGCGTCGGCGAATTCGATTGGCAAGCTAAATGGCTCATCGGACCGAACTGAGCCGTTCAGCCATGCGCGTTTGCCAGCCCGGGCCGGTGGCCTTCCAGCGGTCAATGACATCGGCAGGCAATCGGATGGAGAGCAGCTTGCGCGGATTGCTTGCAACGGGACGTCCCCCCCGGTTGACTTGAGCACGCGCAAGCATGGCTTCGTCCAGTTCGGGTAGGTCCTCGTAGTCATCCGCCTGGACGACATGAGCATCGACCCGCGCCAGGTCAGACTTCAAGGAGCCGGGTGATGCGGGCCTTTTCGCGGTCATTGGCTTTCCTCATGCTGAATACGTGACGTTCCGCGCCACGCGGTGTGTATCCGATGACGATCATCCGCCCGGCCAACAGGCAGAAACAAATGATTCGCTTTTCGCCATAGTCCTTGCGGGTGTTTTCGATCTCAAGGGTAAGCCCCTCAAAAATCATTTCGGCATCCGTAAAGTCGAGGCCTCGTTCCGCCAAAGCTCTTTCTCGCTTTAGTGGATCGAAGGTAATCCGCATGCTGGTTATTGTATGTACAACAACCGCCATCTGCAATTGCCGCCCGCTTGCCGAAATTCAGCGTGAAGCTGCACGGACATCGCAGCTTTTCGCGGTGATGCGCAGCTTTGATGAGCAGGGCGCCAAGCTGATCTGGGTTGAGCCGCCACCCTCTGGCTGCGAGTGGGACGATGTGCGTGATCAACTGGGGCGTGCGGCGGCCTGAGGAAAACGTTGACGTTTAATCTAGCCCTCGTCGATATTTTTTGCAACAAGACGGGCTTTATGTGTGACCTTCCCGCAGGTTTGTTGATGCTCAGACAACCACCACTTTCTGCAAAGAATTGGACGAAGCGGAAATCTATCGAGCTTAGGCTCGCAATGGTCAAGCTTTGCAAGCGCGTCGCGTAGGGCGCAGAAGCCATCGAACGTTCCAAGATGATTGTTGCGCCATGCTTCAGCCTCCCTGTGCTCGACAGCGGGCACATTGAAACCAAGAGTCTGAAGGGAGAACGAGAATTGCTGATCATTGATGATGATGATCTCGTACGACGCAGGACTCGGATTAAGGTAGTTCCACCCGAAAAGCCAGTATGGGTATCTGGTTTTCGCAGCTTCATGATATCGAACGACGTACTCCGCAACCGCACTGACTACCAAGCTTGGATTGATGTCTTGAAGCCGAGCGTAGATGTCTTGACCATGAGTCTTTGGGTGAGTAAGGTCACCGCGCACATCGTTGAAGACAGTGATCAGTTCCAGCGCACCGTCGCTTAGTCTCAAAGACCTTCCGAGCAACTCGGTCGGCCATTTCTTGAGTTTTGTGAGGATCTGACCCTTGCGTAAAAAGTCGAAGATTTCCTGCTCGGACTTTGTTGCCTTGAGATGGGCTCGCATCCTCTCGTTGACAAATGCCTCAAGCGCGGCAATGCCGAAGTAGAGCGAAGCCGTCAGGTGGTGAGAACGCTCCATCCCAGTTTGGCAACCGTCGGCAGTCACTGCCTCTCGAAATAGGGACGAGAAGTTCTGCCATGCGGGGTTGACAGCCCATGGGTTCAGCGGTCGCATAGCTTCGTCATGATCTTATGTTTGGCGTTCTGCCAATGTCGAAGGAGAACGACTGAAACATCGGGTTACCCGTCAGGTTTCGGCCTTTGGCGCAAGCTTCTTTGCGAAATCCATAAAGGCGACTTCTGCCTTGCTGAGGTCTGTGAAAGTTTGGGTTGTCAGCTTCTTTCCGCGCACGATCCATGGGCGTGATCTCACACGGCGGTTCGCCTCAATGACTTGCTCGCCATCAAAGATCGCATCATAAGTTTCGGCCTCGAACGACAGATCTACGTCGGGGGCGCGAATCAACTTGCCGTTCTTGAATGTTCGGTGCAGTGACACCGCGTGCTCCTGATGTTGAACAATCCAACCTTGTGCTTCAAACGCGTGCTTGTAGCAATTTACGAATTTATCAACAGACGTAAAGGTAGTTGGCGCCACTGGAATAGAAGCTGCCATTGCCGAGGGCACTCCATCCAGCACTTCCTCCAACTTCTCGATTGAAAATGACTTGGTCTCGCCTGAATTCAGGCACACAGCACGAACTTTTCCGTCCGCGATGGCGATTGGCCTCAGCTGTCGCTCAGCCCCCGGAGTCGAGCCGCCAAAGTACCGAACGCGCAGAACTTCGCCGTTTCGCGCTGCGTTTAGCAATTTCTCATTGAGCATGTGAGCCTCAGTTTCGTGATGCCTGACGATCAGCCTTGATCTGCCGCAAAGCTCTGCAATGTAACCTAGCAACACTGCCAACGTAAGAGCACA
>JANOOW010000093.1:0-3236 GCA_031421555.1 Hyphomicrobiaceae bacterium
ACTCCGAGCATTCGACGTGTGCCACGAACGGATCGGAAGCCTCGATGCCGGCTGCCTCCGCGCACTCGGAAACATTGGTGAACGGCTTCACATGCACGCCGTTATCGCCATTGGGCAGCGCCAGCATTGTGATCATGACGATGATGTTGAGATCCATGGCGTGATCCCTCCCTACAGGGTGACAAATGAGCGGCAGGATCGCTCTGGTTCACGCGAAACAGACTGCTGTCGGCGTCAGTGAAATTCTGACTGGATCGCTTAGCCGTCGCCCGCCGGCCGCGAATCACTTTGACGTTTGCCCGGTTACCTGGGACCTGAAAAATGGCAGGAAATAGATGAACTTAAGCTCGATCGATTGATATCGGCAGCGCCTCGTGCCTTCGAAACTCAACGTTCGAGATCTCTGGCGACACGAAAGCCAACCATGTCGTTTCGAGTGCCCGCCGTGAAGCCAGTGCGAAAGGCCGCCCGCAAATCTCGCGGGGCGTCGTACCATGCGCCACCCCTGACGACACGACGCTCGCACGCGCCGGTGAGCCGTGGGGCGCCATCGGCTGGGTTTCCAACGTGCGTGTTATTCCAGCAATCCGCGGTCCATTCCCAGACGTTACCGTGCACCTGGAACAGTCCCCAGAGGTTTGCCTCGTGAGCATCAACCGGCATCGTTTGGCGGGCATAATCGCCCTTCTCCCCTCCACCCTCATAGGGTTCGGCCGAGCCTTTATAGTTGGCGCGTTGTGGCGTGATCGACACGCCCCACCAAAACGGTGTCGCCGTTCCAGCCCGGGTCACATATTCGCGCTCGGTTTCAGACAGCAGCCGGTAGGGTTGACCAGTCTTCACCGATAGCCAGGCAATATAGCTTCGGGCCTGCTCCCAATCGACATTGATCACCGGGCGGCGGCCGCGGCCCCACCCTTGGTCTCCCGGTCTGTGGCCGTTGCAACCGCCGTTCGATACGCACGCGTCCCATTCGTCGAACGTGATGGCATACTTTCCGGCGGCGAAGGGGAGACGAATAGTCACTTCGATCTGCGGAGACTCGGTGCCCTCTTTCCAATTCTCCCGTTCTGGTTCCTCACCTGGCGAACCCATGAAAAACTTGCCTGCGGGCACTACGACCATCTCGGGGCACGCCAGGCAATCGCGGAAGCTCCCGCCAGATCCGGCTTCGATCTCAGACGCGGGATCTCCGTGCGCCGAAGGCGACGCAGCGATCGTTAATCCGCAAAGAATAGAAAGGCCTGCGAGCATCGCAATGCGCGCCGAGATCGAAGATTCTCTCCACATGAGCCGGACCCGCTCAATAGGTTTCGACATGATACCGGCCGCTAGTACGCATCGACGGCTTCAGCGATGCCCAATCGATGCCATTTTGGCGGCAGATATCGGCGAGCGCTTCGTCGACACCGGTCTCCATGCCCTTCAGGCCGCAGATGAAGATATGCGTCGCGCCGGAACGCAACAGAGCTGCGACACCGTCACGTTCGGCGCGCATGCGATCCTGCACGTACTCCTTCGGTCGGTCGGGCAGCCGTGAGTAAACAAGATGCTTCTGCAGCACCGACTCCGGCACTTTCTGCAACGGACCGAAGTACGGCAACTCTTGCGGCGTGCGGGCACCGAAGAACATCACCAGCCGTCCAGTAGCACCGGGCAACGCACGGCGGCGGCGCTCGGTAAAGGCCCGGAATGGCGCCGAGCCGGTGCCGGTGCAGATCATGATGATGTTTGCCGCCGGATCATTCGGCATCAAGAACGTCGCTCCGAACGGGCCGGTGACGTGCACCTTGTCGCCCCTCTTCAGGTCGCACAGATAGTTCGACGCAACCCCGCCGGCCGAGCGCTTGACGGTGAGTGCAATGTTGTTGCCGTTGGGCTTCTCGCCATCGCGCGCGGACGCGACCGTATAGAGGCGCACATCGTGCGGACGCCCGTCAGCTCTCGTACCCGGAGTTAAGACGCCGATCGACTGTCCTTCGAGAATGGGAACCACGCTGTCGCCAAAATGCAGAACGAGGTGCCGGACGTCGCTGTCGCAACTCTCAGCCGTGAGCCGGTAATTGCCTTGCACCGTGGCGACGGCGGGCGCGGCGCGTGAGAACAGATTGACCGATGGCTTGGCGGCCGAATGCGGCGCCACGGGCTTTCCACCGGTGCCCTTGTGCGCTTCCGCCAGCAGGCGCGAAACCTCGTCCTCGATCGCCTCCATTACAGACACCGTTGCCGCGTCCTTGAAAACAGCCTGCTCCGGCAGGTCTTCCCAGGAAAACTGCTCGGCGAGAGTGAAGGGCGCGACTACGACACGCCAGTTGTCGATTGCACCGGTGGGGCACGGCGAGATGCAATCCAGGCAATAGTTGCACTTTTCGGCATCGACGACGTAGTTCGTATCATCGTGTGTGACGGCACCGATCGTGCACGTTTCCTCGCACGTGTTGCACCGGATACAAATTTCGGGATCGATCAGGTGCTGCTTTTTCAAAACAACGGTGGCGGCTGTGCTCATGCGTCGGGTGCTCTGATCCTAAACCAGCGGCTCATGCAGTATTGTGCATGTTAGGCCGATCAAGATCCAGCGCATTCGCTCGCTAGCTGACGGCCGGTCTACACGGCGTCCGGCTTTCGGAAATTGAAGATTTGCCCGTTTGCAGTCTGCGCCGCATCGGCCAGCTCGAGAAACAGCGGCGCTATCTCCTCTGGCGTTGCCAATGTCATCGGATCTTCGCCCGGGAAAGCCTTCGCGCGCATGGCGGTCCGGATCGGACCTGGGTTGATGATGTTCACCCGGACCGGCGTGGTTTCGATCTCGAGCGCATAAGTTTTCACCAGCGCTTCGAGGCCAGCCTTGGAAACGGCGTAGGGCCCCCAGTACGCATTCTTGCCGGATGCCGCGCCCGACGACACGAATACCGCGCGACCGGCGTCGCTGCGCCTTAACAAGGGGTCGAGCGTGCGAATCAACCGCCAATTGGTGTTGAGGTTGATATCCATCACATCGGCCCATGCCGCGTCGGTGATGTGCGCGAGCGGCGACAGCGGACCAAGCACGCCAGCGTTGGCCACCAGAACATCGAGCTTGCCCCAGCGCTCGAACACGCTCGGGCCGAGCGCGTCGACCTGATCCGGCTTGCGCAGGTCCAGCCGAACCAGCGTCGCCGTGCCGCCCCGGGCCCGCACTTCGTCGTCGACCTCTTCCAGCGCGCCGGTCGTGCGGGCTACAATAATCACGTGAG
>JANOOW010000094.1:0-4538 GCA_031421555.1 Hyphomicrobiaceae bacterium
GGTCTTACCTATACGCCTTCCCGCGATTTCAACGGCCCCGATTCGATTGTCGTCAGCACAAGTGATAACGGTGCATCTGGCGATGGCGGAGCGCTAACGACAACCAGCGCGGGTCTCGGCATAACAATGTCGGCCGTCAACGACGCTCCTGTGCACTCGCTACCGGCGGCTCAAAGCATCGACGAAGACCAGCCGCTGACGTTCTCTGCCGCTAACGGAAATGCCATCAAGGTATCCGATGCCGACGCTGGATTAGGTGTCATTGAGGTTCATCTATCCGTTGCGCACGGCACATTATTGGTTCATTCGAACACCGGCGTCAGCATCGATGGCAATGGGACAACGGGAGTTACGTTGACGGGCTCACAGTCCGCCATCAATGCCGTGCTAGATGGTCTCGTCTACAAACCGATCGACGACTATGACCGATCCGACACATTGACAGTCACCACGAACGATTTCGGGCTTACCGGCGCAGGTGGACCGGGCGTCACGACCGATACCGTTACGATCAATGTAAATCCGGTAAACGATGCTCCGACGCTCGATGCGGTCCGGCCAGTGACATTCCACGACACCGAACGTTCTGATAGTTTTTATCCAGCGACCGGAATGCTTAGCGGCCACGATATCGATCAGGCGGCCGGCGTCGCGCTAACCTATGGGCTGGCAAATGGCGTAATTGGCGCGAGTGCCTTTGGAACGCTCGTCGTGCAGCCCGACGGTCATTACACGTTTACGCCGAATGCCACTGCCATCGACGCATTACCGGATGATGCCAATGCGTCGGTAAACTACCTGGTCGCGGTCACAGACGACCATGGCGCCACCGCCACCACGACCCTGACGTTCAACTTTACCGGCGAAAATGATCCAGCGCACTTGTCCGCCGTCAGCCGGCAGTTGACAGAGGGCAATACCGCGCAACAAATCAGCACGGGCGGAGTCTTGACGATCTCCGATATCGACAGTCCGGCGACGTTTCTGCCCCTGAGTAATGTAGCCGGAGTGTTCGGTCACTTCGCGATCGACAGCGCCGGAGCCTGGACCTACATCGCCAATAGCCCCCACGACGAGTTCGTGGGCGGCCGGACCTACACAGATAGTTTTACCGTCGCGGCGGCCGATGGCACGACAACTTCGGTCACTGTCAACATCCTCGGGACCAACGATGCGCCGACAACGGAACTCGTCATGTTGAAGCCGATTTCGGACGACGGCTACCGGATCATCACGCAGGCTGACCTCCTCTCGAATGCGCATGACGTCGACAGTACCGTTTTAGTTGCGATCAACCTGCAGATCGCATCCGGAGGCGGTACGTTGATCGACCTCCAAAACGGCACCTGGCGGTATGAGCCCGCAAACCACGATCGGCACGATGACGATCATGATTATGACGATCATGATACCGCTACGGTCCAGTTAACGTATACCATTAGCGATGATGCAGCGCCGGCAGCTGGAACCGTGGTTGGTTTTGCCAGCATTATCGTGACGGACGACGATCACTGGTCAAGCAGTAACCTGGACTCTGTCGCGCCGCTTGGAGCAGTTGCCGCCCAAGAACAGATCTTCACTGGCGTGGGCTCTGCAGTAGACACGATCGATCTATCGTCGACCAACTTCGCGAACGTCACACAGATCGGATTCGGTGCCGTGACACAAAGCCTTGCGAACTATATGGTCGACATCATCGATAACTTCGACAAGGCCACGCACCAGCTCGATGTATCGGAATTGCTCAACTCGCTGTCGCAGACCATAACCCCGAGCAATATCGATAGCTTTGTTCAGGCCAACGTCGGCTCGGACGGCAGCGTTGCCATCTTCGCCGATCCAGACGGTGCTGGGCCGGCCAGCCACGTGCAGATTGCGAGCATGTCCGCCCCCGCGACGTCCCCGATGATGGAGGGTGATCAGCTTTCGATCATATTCGACAACCACACACAGCATGCCACTATCTCCGCTCACGTTGCGGGCTAGTCGACGTGGGGCGGAGGTCGGCTATCGGACGCTGGTTTGGAGTCGCGCGGCTGGTTGGCAGTTTAGTGCTGATCGCAGCGCTTTCTTTAAAAGTGATCGAACCAAGAGCGCTGGAAACTTTGCAATTGCGCACGTTCGATTTGCTGCAGCGTCTCAAGCCCCGAGAGCGGCAGCAACTTCCCGTCACGATCGTCGACCTCGACGAGAAAAGCCTCGCAGAGCTTGGTCAATGGCCGTGGCCACGGACCATGGTGGCGGACCTCGTGACGCAACTTACGTCAGCCGGCGCAGCGGCGATAGCGTTCGATATCATATTCGCAGAACCCGATCGAATGTCACCAGCACGTTTCGCCGACGCACTGCGCGATCTATCGGCCGTTGCCCGCGACGAGCTGAAATCGAAACCGAGCAATGACGACACGATGGCAGCGGCAATGAAGCGCGCCCGTGTCGTGCTCAGCCAATCGGGACTTTCGACGGCAGTCGGACCCGCTACCCGACCGGCCCGGCCGCAGACACCAGTCGCCACCATCGGCGGCGATCCAACGCCATTTCTGGTGACCTACAATGGTCTGTTGCGCAACATCGATACGCTAGAACAAGCGGCAAGCGGCGGGGGCATCGTCTCGGTCCCCAGCGATTTCGACGGCATTGTGCGCCGCGTCCCCCTGGTCCTAGCGATTGCGGGGCAGTTACAGCCCAGCCTTGCGGTCGAGCTATTGCGTGTCGCTACCGGTAGTAATGCATTCACCGTTAAATCTGGCTTAGCCGGTGTTGCCAGCATCGTGGTGGGCGGTGTCGAGGTGCCGACGGATCGTAACGGCAGCATCTGGATCAACTATACGCCGCACGATCCGTCTAGGTTCGTTTCGGCCGCTGATATTATAGCCGGTACGGTGCCGAAAAACCGCCTCGCTGGTCAGCTTGTGCTAGTTGGAACTTCGGCCGTTGCGCTCGGCGATATCAAAGCAACGCCACTCGCAGCCGAGATGCCTGGTGTCGAAATCCATGCTCAACTCCTGGAAACCATTCTATCGCGAAGTTGGCTTGAACGACCGCACTATGCGCTCGGCGCCGAGATAGTGGCGGCCACCGTGCTGTCAGTGTTCGTAATTGCTCTGATGCCTGTACTCGGCGCAATTCGCGCACTCATACTCGGCGGCGTGCTTGCCTCCCTTGTTTCTGGAGCGGGATGGTTCCTGTTCGCACGTCACCGTTTGCTGCTCGACCCGTCGTTTCCGTTGTTGACCAGCTTCACCGTTTTTTCCGCCATGTCGTTCATGAACTACTGGGGGGAGGAGCGCCGGCGGCAGACAATTCGCAATGCGTTCGCACACTATCTCGATCCGGCGATGGTCGAACAAGTAGCGCTCAATCCGGAGCGGTTGTCGCTCGGCGGCGAGACACGCGAATTGAGCGTACTTTTCAGCGACGTGCGGGGCTTCACTGCCATTTCCGAGAGTTACAGCGATGACCCGCAGGGACTTATCCGGTTGATGAACCGGCTACTGTCACCCCTTTCGCGTGCCATTACTGATAACCGCGGCACGATCGATAAGTATATGGGGGACGCGGTTATGGCGTTCTGGAATGCGCCACTCGACGATCGTGATCACGCAATGAACGCTTGCGCTGCAGCACTTGGAATGGTGCGCAGCCTCCACGCGCTGAACGCCGAGCGTGCAACGGAGGATGCCGCTGCCGAACGTCCACACCTGCCGATTGTCATTGGCATCGGTATCAATACCGGCCGATGCGTCGTCGGCAACATGGGCTCGGACGTCCGCTTTGACTACTCGGCGATCGGCGACAGCGTAAACATCGCGTCGCGCCTGGAAGGTCAGACAAAGCAATACGGCGTCTCGATACTGCTGGGCGAGGAGACGGCGGAAAAGGCTGCTGCGCGGTTCGCATTAGTCGAAGTGGATCTTCTTCGCGTCAAGGGGCGGGAAAAACCAGCGCGTGTCTTTGCATTGTTGGGGGATAGTGATTTGCGCACCAACCCGAACTTCGCGGAGGCGCGGCAACAAGTGCGAGGCATCATCTCGGCCTACCGGGCGCGTCAGTGGTCAACCGTTCGAGCACGGACCGCGAGTGCGGATGCAGCCCGCGAACTCGGGTTAGGTGTGCTTGCTACCGTTTATGAAAAACGAGCGGTCGACTATCAAGCGAACCCTCCGGCTGCTGACTGGGATGGCGTGTTCACCGCGAGGTCGAAATAGGCTCGCGTAATGATTCCGAAGCCGGCCCAACTGGCGGCATGGAGACGAGTGTCAGTGCACCGTGCTCGCCCCTGGTAAGAGGGCATCCCGTGGCCAAGTAGCGGCCATGGCAGCAACATTCACAGGATTCACTAAGGCTGGAGCGTACTTACAGGTTGAATTTCCACAACAAACGCAACGCGCTTTGCGGCGGCTCTGTTCGCGTTGGCTGTGGAGGGTCATGCCACGGCGGCAGTTAGATAAACCTCGGCGGTCAGCTCATCGGCTTGGGCCGCAATCATGCGGCGCCAGCCGAGGTAGGTTGGCAGGTTCTTGGTGGCGATGCCCCTG
>JANOOW010000095.1:0-1726 GCA_031421555.1 Hyphomicrobiaceae bacterium
ACCGTCTGCCGCCAGAACGTCCGGTTGGCCTCTTGATAATTCGAGAACGTATTGTCGCCCGGCAATCCGAGCAGCAGCGGCGGCACGCCCAGTGCCAGCGCGATCTCGCGCGCCGCCATTTGTTTCAGCGCGATGAAATCCATGTCGCGCGGGCTGAGGCTCATCGCCTTCCAGTCGAGCCCGCCTTCCAGCAGCAGCGGGCGACCGGCATTGCGTGCACCCTGGAAGCTGTCCTCCAACTCACGCTTCAACCGTTCGAACTGGGCCGGCGGCATGCTCTCCGTCGAACCGTAGACCAACGCACCCGAAGGCCTGGCCGAGTTGTCGAGCAGCGCCTTGTTCCAGCGCGAGGCCTCGTTGTGAATATCGATCGCGGTTGCCGCCGCCTCGATCGGCGATAGGCCGTAGTGATCGTTCAGCGGATGATAGAAGCGCATGTGCAGGATGCGCGGGATGCCAGCCGCCGCCTCGCCGTCGATGGCGATCGTGCGTCCGCCGGCGGTATAGGTGTAGCCGTCGCCCCAGCCGTTGGCGCCGGGAACGATCTGCATGCGGTCCGACCGCAGGATGTAGAGTTCGCGGATCTCATCAGCGGCCGCCACCGCCTCGACGAACGCATTGCCCGACACCAGCAGCTGGCTGAACAAAGCTTCGAATAGATCGACGCTGGTTTGTCCCGGCGCGGGGGCGGTCAAAAGATCGAGAAGTGGATGCGATTCGATTTCGCTGTCGCGGTCATACAGCAGCAGCGGCACCGACGCGCAGGCCTCGGCGATCATGCGCACCGAGCGATAGGCGACCGGGTTCTGCATCATGCCCTCGCGGGCAAATGTTGCGTAGTCGCGCGGCGCCCACTGCGGCTGACGGTTGCCATCGAGCGCGAACAGGCTACCCGCAACGCCGGCCTTGGTATCAGGTACCGTGCCGGCCCTGCCGAACGCGGCACTCAGCACACGTTTCATCCGCCCCGGCCTTGCAGCCGGTAGTTGTTCAACTTGCATGGGAGGTCCTTATGAAAATGGGGCCCGCAACGTTTCCGCTGGCGAACCCCATTGCTCAACTCTCGAAAATGTTTCGTTGCTCAAGCTCACAGCATGCGCACGCTCGGCCGCGCCCGCCTCTCAAGCATCAGCGCCGTCAGCGCCCACACCAGCGCGTCGAGCCGGTCCGGACTGCGGCCGGCAAAACTACCGCCACCGAACGAGCACATCTGCTCTTCCAACTGCCTGAAGATGCCCACGTGCGCGACCCGTCCCTCCGCATAGAGAGCCGCGATCGGCTCGGCCCGGAGATACTTGCCGCGCGTCGCATGCACCTTGGTGACCGGCACGGTGGCATCGACCTGGCGCAATACCGACACCACCATGTCGCCGCCCTGATTGGCTTCGGCAACGATGCGGTCGGCCTTGTAGTCGTGGTAGGCGGCGATCGTCGCGCGCGCCCAGATGTGCGGCTCGTGGCCCTGGATGGTGCGATCGGCGAGCACGTAGCCGCGGCCATCCTCGCCCAAGCCAGCGATGACGATTCCACAGGCGTCGGAAGATTGTGTCGAGGTGACCGGCGGATCGAGCGCGACCACGATGCGCACCAGATCGGGCACGGCATCGATGCGCATACGGTCGATCCAGTCCTGCCGCCACAATGCGCCGGCGATCTCGGTGATGATCTCGCCGTCGAGTTCCTGGCGGCCGAGTGCCGTGCCGGCATAGCGGCGCTGCATTTCGGC
>JANOOW010000096.1:0-8790 GCA_031421555.1 Hyphomicrobiaceae bacterium
TCCGGCTAGTATCCTGATTTTGTTAAGAAAATGAGCGTCCATGCGCTGCTATGAAAAGGGGTTCTGGTGCCGCAAGAGGGACTCGAACCCCCGACCCCGTCATTACGAATGACGTGCTCTACCGGCTGAGCTATTGCGGCCGAACGCACGGTGCGATCGATCTTGGCTGCTTAAGGGTTATTGCGGTCTCGCACAAGTGCCTTTTGGCGCGCCTGGACGAGCATCTCTTTCCTTTGAAGCCCTGGGAAGCCCCGGCAAAAAAACAGGGCCGCGAATGCGACCCTGTTGCAGTGCTTAGCGCTCTCAAGTGCAGGCGATCAGTGCTGGCCCCACACTTCGACGACGGCCTTACCCTTGCCGAGCGCGGTCCTGTCGAAAATACGCGAACGGTAGAAAGCAACAATTTCCTTGATGGCACGCGTGCCACCTTTGAGATCGATCGGCCCGTACGTGGAGCCTGCTTCGACCTTGGTCTTGACCGGGATAATATCTTCCTGGCCCGACGCATAAACCACGCGCAGTTCGTTCAGTGTGATCGCGCGTTCGCGAACCTGAACGCGGATGCGCTTGAAGCCACCTTCGTTCTTGCCGACCGACACGATGTCGCGATCGAAGCCAGGCTTGCCACTGCTGATCTTGAAGAAGTCGGCAGTCTGCGCGCCGAGTAGCACCCAGCCTTGGTTATACTTGCGGCCTTCACCGGTCGGGGCGAGCCAGCCTTCGGCATATTGGCCGAAGACTTCGACGTGCGCCTGGCCCTTGAAGTTCGGGCGCGAGCGGTAGCCGAGCTGTATTTCCTTGATGAACCGGTCACCCTTGAGGTTTAGCCAGTTCGTTCGCTGACTCTGCTTGATTTCCGCGTTGACGGCCAGGATGTCTGGCTCGCCGTTCGAGTAGATCACCTTCAGTTCGGTCAGGAAGATGTCGTTATCGAGCACGCGCAGGCGTACGCGGTCAAACTTGCCGATCTCCGATCCGACGCGGATGACGTCGCGGTCAACGCCGAAGCCGACGCTCTGTGTGCCGAATAATACGTCACCGCCAGCAGTCACGGTGCCGGGCGCTGCTGCAACCGGTGTGGAACCAGCTGGTTCCGGCAAAATCGGCTGCGCCGCCGGGGCCGCGCGGGAAGGCGACGGCGACGAAGAACTCGCCACGCGGCTTGCTCGCTCGTCGTTCTGCAGGCCCCAAACCTGGATGGTCGAGGTGCCACCCTTGGGGTTGGCGCCGTAGCTCAAAGCCACCGTATCGATGAACTTGCCGTTCGAGCGCTGATCGATCGGCCGTGTGCGCTCGCCGCCGAGCAAGTTGATCGAGCGATCTTCGACATGGAATGAATTATCTGAATAAACAACGCGAGCCTTGTTGATGACGATGTCATCACCGGTGTTGCGAATGCGCAGTGCCCGGTAGTTGCCGCGGGCTTTCGACACGTCGATGGTGTCGGTACCGGCGCGCAGGTCTAAGTCTTTGGTGCTGAGTAGCACCCAATTGTCGTTGCCTTGGGCATCAGCCGTGGCGAATACGCCAGCTGCGGCCATGGCAAGGAACGCCACGAACAGCCTCCGAAACATGATAGAACTCCCTTCTTGAATGGCGAAGCCCCCGGCTCCAGCGTTCGTTCGTAAATGAAAAGTAAAGGGATGGAAATCGGGTCACTGACGAAAATCTGTTGACCGATGCCGGAATGCTTCGCTTGTATGATTCGCGGCGGGTAACTCGCCTTCTGCGTCATAGGAATTGCGCCGCAGTAAGTGACGATCTACGATTGGCTCAATCAAGTCGGACCGAAAGACAACGGTGAAATGCAATGGCGGCGACCGTCGAACTGATCAAGCAAGGCGCTAGCCCCGATGCCATCGCAACGGCGATATCGATCCTGCGGCAACGCTTCGGTGAACGCTTGCAAACCGGGGAAGCAATTCGCCGGCAGCACGCGCATACGCTGACGTGGCTGCCTAATCAGCCGCCCGATGCGGTGATATGGGTCAACGACACGAGCGAGGTCTGCGATGTGGTGCAGGTTGCGCGCGAACATAGCGTGCCGATCATCCCGTTCGGGGCTGGTACGTCGCTCGAAGGTCACATCAATGCCCCTCACGGCGGGCTTTCGATCGATTTTTCAAACATGAACAAAGTTCTATCGGTCAACGATCGCGATCTCGATTGCGTCGTTCAGGCCGGCGTTTCACGAAAAGCGCTGAACGATCACGTACGTGATCTAGGACTGTTCTTCTCGGTCGATCCGGGCGCTGAAGAAGCAACGCTGGGAGGCATGGCGGCCACGCGCGCGTCAGGGACGAACGCCGTCAAGTATGGAACGATGCGCGAGAACGTTCTCAACGTGACCGCTGTGATGGCCGATGGATCGGTCGTGAAAACCGCCAGCCGTGCGCGCAAGTCGTCGGCGGGTTACGATCTCACCAAGTTGCTCGTCGGATCGGAAGGCACGCTCGGCATCATCACCGAGTTGACTGTTCGCCTTTACGGCATACCCGAGAGGACGCTCGCAGCCGTCTGCACGTTCGACAGTACCGAAGCCGCCTGCAACACCGTCATTCAGTCGATCCAGCTTGGCCTAGGCGTCGCCCGCATGGAGTTGCTGGATGCGCTGATGATCCGAGGCATCAATGCTTATTCGAAGATGACATTGGAAGAGAAGCCGACACTGTTCCTGGAGTTCCACGGCACCGAGGTTTCGGCGCGCGATCAGGTCGAGCAGTTCAAGGCGATTGCCGAAAGCGAAGGCGCTGGCAATTTCACCTGGGCCGAAAAGGAGGAAGACCGCCGGCGTCTCTGGAAGGCGCGCCATGATGTCTATTGGGCCACCAAGAACTTGCGGCCGGGCGCGGAAGCGATCGCGACCGACGTATGCGTGCCTATCTCGCGGCTAGCCGATTGTTTGCTGGAGACCCAGAAGGACATCGAGGAACTCGGCATCCTGTCGCCGATCGCGGGTCACGTTGGCGATGGCAACTTCCATTGCCAGCCGCTGATCGACATGAACAACCCGAAAGAGATAACAGCCGTTAAGGAATTCCTCTCGAGGCTTTCCGCCCGGGCGATCGCCATGGACGGCACCTGTACGGGCGAGCACGGCGTCGGCCAGGGTAAGGCAAAATATCTTCTGGCCGAACACGGTGCCGGTGTTGCGCTGATGCGGCAGATCAAGCGGGCGTTCGATCCCCAAAACATCTTGAATCCCGGCAAGATATTGCCACCAGAGCACTAAGACGCCCGGGCTGACGCCAAGCCATTATTAACTTCGATGTGTGAGAACATAGTTTGCGCGTGGCAGTTGCTGCGCGTTGACGATCGAAGTGCGTTTGTGCGGGTACAGTTGAAATGTCGGTGAAAGTCAAACGCGAGAGGGCCGACCAACGTCGCCATCATCGCGTGACTGCGCCGATTTTCGTGACGGTCGAAGGCCACCGCCTGCGCGCTGCGGATTGGAGCCTCGGCGGCTTGCGGATCGACGCCTATCCGGGCGAGATACCAGCGCCCGGGGCCGAAGTCCTTCTTCACCTTACATTGCCGTTCCAAGGCTTCGACGTATCCTTCGACGCCAAGTCGGAGTGCGTTCGCAGCGATCCGGCAGCTGGCATGTTCTCGGTCCGCTTTACCATGCTAGGCGAGCGCGAACGCGAGTTGATGTCGCATTTCATCGAAGAGCTGATCCGCGGCTCCATGGTGAATGTCGAAGATACGATCCAACGTATCGACGTGCCGGTAACGCCGGCGGCACTTCAACCTGATGTCAGCCCGGCGTCGCAACTGCCGCTTCGCCGCTGGCCGGTGAAGACCGTCGTCATGACGACCGTCTACGGCATCCTGGGTCTCGTCGTATTCGGCTACACCGGCTTGCTCGGTTACACCAATTTCTATCGCATGGAAGTGCAGACGGCCGTTATCTCGGCGCCGGTCGATACGGTGGCAGCCCAGGTGGATGGGCGCGTCGGCTGGACCACCAAGAAGCCGGGCGACGAAGTCAAGACGGGCGAGGTCATTCTCGACGTGCTGGACAACCAGCTGGAGCGCGAGATCGAGCTCGCCGAAATCGCGATCAAGGAACGCAAGGCGCAGTTGCTGTTCGCCAAGCAGCGCCACGCCGACGAATTGGAGCGGCTCAAGGGTTTTGCGGGCGTCGAGATGAAAAACCTCGAGCAGACCCGGCTCGAAGCTGAGAGCCTGGCGGCGCAAGTAAAGGCAGCAGAGCAGCAGCACGGCCGGCTGAGGTTTCTGCACAGCAAGGGCTTCACCACCGATACAATTCTGGAGAACGCGGAGAAGCAGTACATCAGCCTGAAAAAGCTGCTCGACGGCAAGCACGTGGAGCTCAACGCGCGCGTCGAGCTCGCGGGCGACAATGTCGGTAAGCGCTTCTACAACGGCACCAACCTGATCGGCGACGTCGGCCAGACCGAAGCGCAGGTCCGCCTTGCCGAGCATGAAGTAACGATCACTCAACAGAAGCACGGCGCGCTGCTTCATCATCGCGAGCGCCTGGCCGTGCGAGCACCCTTCGACGGCAACATCCTGGATCTGCCGCGGGTCGATAAGGGAAGCGTGCGGCGCGGCGATATCATCGCCATCGTCGAGCAGCGCAAGAGCCGCCAGGTCACGGCCTACCTCAATCAGGACGAGGTGCTGAAGATCGGACTCGGCGACGAGGCAACGGTGTTCGTGCCGGCGCTGGGCGAAACGCTCAAAGGCCGTGTGACCAAGATCGATCGCACGTCCGGGTTCATCCATGAGCAGGATCAGCGGCAGACGCCGGGTTACAACTGGCGTGGCGCAACCGATCGTTCGGCAAAGGTGATCATCGGCTTCGAAGACAGTAAGCGGGTGGCGGACCAGGACAAATACCGGTCCGGCCTGCCGGTCATCGTCGTATTCCCGCAGCGCTCGACCAATGCACTGCTGACATCGATGAAGCAGAAATTCTTGATGTCGCTTTGAGGAGGACGCGGTCGAACATCGTCTGAAAGTTCGATCCCGTGAACCGATGGTGGCACGCTCAAGCGAGAATAAGCAGATGATGCCGCAGCCGGCGGCCCTATCCAGTTTGGCCAAACCGGCATTCGTGCGCGCTGCGCCAGCTGTGCTGCCGCAGATGGCGCCCCGGCCGCTCGATCAGAGGCTGAACGATCCGTCCGAGAAACTTTCGTTTCTTGAAAAGTGGTCGCCGCTGGTTCAGCTGCAGCTGCTGCTTTATTTCAGCTTTTGCTTCATCGCGCTCTCACTGCTGCCAAATTCTATCTGGGATCCGACGGCGCACGAATTCACGTATGTAATCGGTATTCTGGGCATCTGGCGCTACGGTTGGTGGCTCAACCACTGGATTCGCGCCAAGATCTATGAGCGGGTCACCTACCCGCGCATCCGTGCGCGGGGTCAGGCCGTGTGGCAGTCGGGATGGCGGCCCGGGCGCATCCACTTCATGATGACGACATTCCGCGAAGCGCGCACGACGGCCGAAGCGGTCGTGCGCTCCATCTGTGGCGAGATTCGCGAGACAGGGCGGCCGGCAACGGTCTGGCTAGGGTCCAGCGAGCGGGAGGACGAGGAAACCCTGATCCGGCATTTCAGGCTCGTCGGCGGCGATCTCGATATTGAACTGCGTATCATCAGGCAGAACCAGCCAGGTAAGCGTATCGCCATCGCGCTGTTGTTACGGGCGATGTCGCGCGAGGGATTGGGCGCCAACGATATCGTCGCCTTCATGGACGGTGACTTCGTGCTCGCGCCAGGCGCACTGACGCGATGCCTTCCACTGTTCGCGGTGGATCCCGAATTGCATGCGGTGACGACCGACGAAGACGTCATCGTGCACGGCCCCTGGTGGATGCAATCGTGGCTATCGATGCGGTTCGCCCAGCGGCGATTGGCAATGCAGAGCCACGCCTTGTCGGGTCGTGTACTGACGCTGACGGGACGCTTCTCGGTGTTCAGAGCGACCCACTTGACCGGCCACGATTTCATTCGTCTGCAGGAAGCAGACTTTCTCAATCACTGGCTTTGGGGCCAGTTCCGCTTTCTCTCGGGCGACGACAAGAGTACGTGGTTCGCGCTGCTCCAGCACAATGTCAAGATGCTCTATGTCCCTGACGCGTGCGGCTACACGATCGAGATCATCGAAGGCTCGGCCAAGAAGCGCATGGTGGAAAACCTGCGGCGCTGGTCTGGCAACATGCTGCGCAACGGTCAGCGCGCCATCCGTCTCGGGCCAACGCGCATGCCGTTGTTCATTTGGTGGTGTTGCGTCGACCAGCGGATCGCCATGTGGACGATGCTGTTCTCGCCAATACTCGCGCTCGCTGGCGGCATAAAGATGGGAATACCGTTTCTCATATCTTACTTCGTGTACATCGCCATAACACGCGGATTATTGGCGATGGTCCTGTTCACCTATGCCCACCGCGTCGATATGAATTTCATCTGGACGCTTTACGTCAACCAACTCGTTAATGCGATCGTCAAGGTCTACATGCTCTGGCGGCTGGCTAAACAGAAATGGACCAACCGCGGCAACCAGAAACAGGGTTTCTCTGGTCCTGGCTGGGTGGCGCGTGCCCGCGAAATCATGGCCATCTGGCTGACGATGCTTTCGTTTGCGAGTATCTTTCTGGTCGTCATGATTTATACGAAACTTGTTTCTGTCCCAAGTTGGGGCTTTATAATCGCCATGCTGAATTCGTGAGATAGATAAAATTGTAACGGCAGAGTTCAGCATACTCCCACCTCTTTTTGCCAATCTGTCATCGAGCGACGACGGGACAACGGCCTCGGGATACGGGGTCGTGAAGGGCAAGAAGGCTGCACCGCATCAAGGCGGCAAGCGGTATCGGCCAAAACCCACGCGCGACGGTGAGCGTCAACAGAGGACCTTCAGGGTTCAGCGTAGTGGGAGCTTCAGTTAAATGAATATGTCTCTTGTGGGGACCGGGAGCGCGCGTCTGGAAAGCGTGTTTGCTATTCCAGCTGTCCAGGAAAAACCTTCGATCAGCGTCATTGGCTTGGGCTACGTCGGCGCCGTGTCGATGGCATGCCTTGCGCATCTCGGCTTCCGCATGGTCGGCGTCGATGTTTCGCTCGACAAGGTGCGTGCGATCAAGGAAGGCCGCTCGCCGATTTTCGAAGCCCGTCTCGGCGAACTGCTGAGCGCCGGTGTCAAGGACGAGCTCATCGATGCGACGCAGAACCTCGTTGCTGCCGTTCTCGATACCGACGTCACGTTCATGTCGGTCGGCACGCCGACCTCGCCGAATGGCGATTGCGATCTGACCTACGTTCGCCAAGCCAGCCGCGCGATCGGCCAGGCTCTGGCGCTCAAGTCGTCGTTCCACGTCGTCGTGATGCGTTGCTCGGTGCCGCCAGGAACCACACTTGACGTGGTGGCAGTGGAAATTGAAGCAGCGTCCGGCAAGAAGATGGGCGTCGATTTTGGCGTGTGCTTCAACCCGGAATTCCTGCGTGAAGGCGTTGCCGTCGCGGACTTCTACGCGCCGCCGAAGACAGTCGTCGGGTCTTCGGACAAGCGGTCTGAGGAGATCGTCTCGCGCATTTACTCCGCCATCGATGAGCGCATCCTGTTCGTGTCGATCGCGGCCGCCGAAATGGTAAAATATGCCGATAACGTATGGCACGCGACCAAGGTTGCTTTTGGCAATGAGATCGGCCGGCTTTGTAAGGCGCTCGAGATCGACAGTCACGAAGTGATGAACGTGTTCGTCAAGGACACGAAGCTCAACCTGTCGCCGTACTATCTCAAACCTGGCTTCGCATTCGGTGGCTCTTGCTTGCCGAAGGAGGTGCGCGCGGTGGCCCATCTCGCACAAGATCTCGGAATCGAACTTCCGCTCATCCAAAACCTGACGGCATCAAACGACCGTCACGTCGCCCAGGCAGTCGAGTTGCTGAAGCCCTTTGAAGGCCAGCGCATCGGCTTCCTCGGGCTGACTTTCAAGCCGGCGACCGACGATCTGCGCGAAAGCCCGACGTTGGAATTGATGGCGCGCTTGCAGGCGAAGGGCGAAACGCTCATCGCTTACGATCCAAACATAGCCGAAGGCCCGCATCTACAGAGCCAGATCGACTATGTGCGTCATGCTTGCCCAAGCCAGGCACGCTTGATGGATGAACTCAAGTTGTTGACCGTCGCCGATATCGACGCCGTAATGACCAACAGCGATGTCGTCGTCGTCTCGCATTCGACGGAAGAATTCCGCAGCGCAGTTAAGAACCGCTTGCCCGGCGTGCACGTGCTCGATCTTGCCCGCTTGTTCCCGGTGCTGCCGGTTAGCGACGCTAATTATCAGGGTATCGCCTGGTAAAGCGAAATCAATCCACTTCGGGGGGAGGCCGCGCGATCGTCTTGTGCGGCTTTTCCATTCGAGGGTTATCCGATGCATTATTACCGACATACTACTTTACATCGAACAGTTTGCTTCTAATACGCTTTAATTTTTGTAACCCTTTTGCACGAGAACTTGAAAACTCTATGGCATCATTTGAATCGAAGGCGGAGTGCGTCAAGTCGCACGTCGCCGAACGGAATAACGTGGGATCCCGATTTCGGGGCATTATAGGCAGGGCAACAAATGGCAAATTCTAACGAAAAAGATAAGGCAAAGCTGGCCGCCGAGGAAAAGGCGGCGAAAGTGCTGGCTGAGAAGGTTGCGAAGGACAAGGCTGACAAGGACGCCGCCGAGAAGGTCGCGAAGGAAAAGGCTGACAAGGACACCGCCGAGAAGGTGGCGAAGGAAAAGGCTGACAAGGACCGCTCGGAAA
>JANOOW010000097.1:0-7051 GCA_031421555.1 Hyphomicrobiaceae bacterium
GAAGGCGCCCGACATCGGCAAGCCGATGACCAACAGCTGCCGCATCAGCGGCCAATCGGGACGCCAGAACCGGCCGAGCACTTGGTATTTCTTGAACGGCGCCTGGGCATAGGCGACACCGATCGCTGCAATGCACATCGCAATGTTGACGATCGTTGTTGCCACCCCCGCCCCCAAGACGTCCAGGCGCGGCAGACCCAGCGCGCCGAAGATAAAGCCGTAGGCGAGGATCGCGTTCATCGGGACGGCGGCCAGCGTGATCCAGAGCGCTGGTCCAGGCCGGTTGACGGCTGCCATGAAGCCGCGCAACGCCATGAATATCCACGTCGGGATCAGGCACCACGACAAGCCCTCGAGATACCGGCCGGCGAGTGCGGCGGCGTCGGGCGCTTGGCCGAGCGCAATCAACGCCTGTGTGCTCCATTGTTGCGCGATCGAGAATGGCACTCCTAGTCCGATCGCGGCCCAAATGCCGATCCTGACCGCACGCCGCATGATGCGGGGTTTACGCGCGCCGTAAGCCTGCGCAGTAAGCGGAGCAACGGCAGAGACGAGGCCCAGACCGATAACGAATGCCGCGAAATAGACCGTGTGGGCGAGCGATGCCGCGGCCAACACGCTGGAGCCGAGCCGGCCGAGCATTGCAAGATCGGTCGTCATCATCGCGATCTGTCCGAGTTGCGTCAGCGCCAGCGGCCAGGCCAGCCGCAGTGTACTCGCGAACTCACGCCGCCAGTCGGCACGGGCCGCCATCGATATCGTCGTGCCGTCCACCACTTCATCCATTCCTTGCCTTAGCACGATCGCTCGCTGCTATCGGCATCAGCGCCCGCGGCCTTGCGATAGCCGAAGGCCATGACGCATGCTAAACCTTGCGCCATCATGACAAGGATAGTGCAATGCTGAAGATCTACGGCCGGGCCGATTCAAGTAACGTTCGCAAGGTGACCTGGGTCGCTGACGAACTCGGTATCACCTACGAGCGCGAAGATTGGGGTCGCGGCTACCGATCGACCGACGAGCCTGAATTCAAGCGCGTCAGTACGTTCGGCGTGGTGCCCGTCATCGATGACGACGGCTTCATCTTGCGCGAGAGCAATACGATCTGCCGGTACCTATGCGCGAAACACAACCGGCGCGATCTTTACCCAGCCGATCTGCAACCGCGAGCGCTCGTCGAAAGCTGGATGGATTGGAGTTCGGTCGACCTCTACTCCGGCGTGAGGCCAGTGTTTCTCGGGCTGATGGTCAAGGCACCGGCGTTCCAAGACCCGAAGATCATTGAAGCGGGGATCGCCGATTGGACACGGCAGATGAAACGGCTGGATACCCATCTGGCGGCGAACGGGCCGTATCTGGCAGGGGAGGAATTCTCGCTCGCCGACATCGGCACCGGTATCGTCGTCAACCGCTGGTATCACGTCCCGTTCGAGAAACCGGAGTTGCCTGCTGTTCAGGTGTATTACGAGCGGCTGTCGGCGCGCGCGCCTTATAAGATCAACGTGCGAAATGGCACGCCTTGAGAGGCCTCATTGTCGCCGCTTTCGGGGGCGAACCCCACAGGATGTTCTATTGCCTGAAAACGAGCACGACAGGGTTTGGAAAGCTTACGGGGTTCGCCGCCGTCCTGACCTTGTCCGCCGTGGCCGGATCGAGTTCTAGCCACGCGCAGGAAGCCTGCGTCGTCTGCGACGGACCAGGTGCAGTCTACCGCTGTTCGGTTGAAAAATCCGACAAGCTCGCGCGCTTTGGCAGCGTTGGAGACAAGGCCTTGCAGCACGTCTGCGCCAAGGAGATGGCACGCCAGGGCAAGCATGAGAAATGTAGCGTCAAACGCGATGTAAGCCCGGCCAGTTGCGATGGCGCGCCACGCATGATTACGCTGGCGAGTTTGCTCGAGGCGGAAACGGCCCCACAGCCAGCAACCCCGCCTCCCCCGGTAGCCGCACCGAAGTCCACACCATCATCGGGTGCGTCTGCGCCGCCGAAGACGGCTGCGAGCGCTTCAGCGAAGGCCGAGCCGGAGACGCCCGCTCCAGCCGTCACCCAACCACCGCGCACCGTGCAGGAAATGGCCGAGCGCGCGGGCAAGGACTCAGGCGGATCGATTGGCGATAGCGCGCAGCGCACGTGGAAATGCCTGACTACGTTCTTTCAGAAGTGCTGATCGCCAAGGCCGGGCTAGTGCTTTGTCAGCCATTCGCGCGCCAGCTTTTGAGCGCGAGCGACTTCGGCGCGGCTCATTTCCGCTGACAACTCGGTGCGATACCGTTTGGCATCGTCGTTGCCGCGCAGCGCCGCCAGATTGAACCACTTGTGCGCGGCGACGAAATCGACGGCGACTTCCCGGCCCGCGCAATACATGAGGCCAAGTTCGAACAATGCGTCGGGCGCACCGCCCTCGGCCGCACATTCAACCACATCAAAAGACGTAAACTCAAATCGTGCCATGCCGGCATACTCCGATAGCTGTCAACTTGTGCTTTCGGAACGCGTACTCGACGATCTGATCGTCCGTGTCCCCCGCTGCACACATTTACGATGTCAGGCGAGTGATGAGGAGACGTAAACGGCGCAGCTTTTTTTTCGGCAGTTCAACGCGGTGTAGGTGACTGATAAGTTATCACGCGATCACAGGCGAACCGTTTGTCCCGATACGGAGCGGCGGCACCCCGCGTTCGCAACGCTTCCATTAGGTTTTCGCTAACCACGAACATCGATTGCCGTTTGCAAAGACCGCCGATGCAGACCGTCACTTGCGCACGGGAAGCAAGTGAAAATTTGCACCATCAACAAATTATTTACCTCGTTATTGCGATCGTAGGGAGGTATCTTACAGCTTAGGTTCAGATCGATTGTGGCAACTTCGGATCTGCAAATTGACGAGAGCAGATCAAGGGGCTCAAGGGGGATCTCGTGACACTTCGAATCGTACTTTTGATGGGTGCGGCAGCGTCAGTCGCTGGATGCGCCAACGAACAGACCGGCGGACAGTTCGCGCAGGCGATGCATGTCGGCGCGGCGCACGCTGCGGTCGATACGCGATCACAAAAAGATCAGGACGCAGATCTGCGGCGCGCCGCCAAGCAGACGGTATCGTCGAAAATGCTTTCGGCAATCGCGCTGGAACGCGTAACGGGCCGGAAACCCGACCCGTCGCGTTTTGGTGAACTGCGCTAAGCCTTGAACCTATCGTGCCTTCTGACGAACAGAACTGCCTTTAGGCTCTTTGCCGGTTGCACAGTTACGGCAGCAAGACGATCGAACCAGTGGTCTTGCGCGCTTCGAGATCGCGGTGCGCCTGGGCTGCGTCCTTCAGCGGATACGTGTGATTGACCGCGATCTTCACGATGCCCTTCTTGACGACGTCGAACAGTTCTTCGGCGGTCTCGACGAGATCCGCGCGCGAGGCCACGTAGGTCATCAATGACGGGCGCGTGACGTAGAGCGAGCCCTTCGCGCCGAGCACGCCTGGATCGATACCCGCGATCGAACCCGAAGCATTGCCGAACGTCACGAACAGGCCGAGCGGCTTGATGCAATCGAGCGACATCGGATAGGTATCCTTGCCGACGCTGTCGTAGACGACGTCGCACAGCTTGCCGCCGGTAATCTCTTTCACGCGCTCGACGAAGTTCCCGGTCTTGTAGTTGATCGTGTGCGTTGCGCCGGCTTCCTTGGCGAGCTTGCACTTCTCATCCGAACCGGCGGTCGCGATGATCGTCGCGCCGAGGTGCTTCGCCCACTGGCAGGCAATGAGGCCGACGCCACCGGCAGCTGCATGCCACAGCAACGTCGTATCCGGGCCGACCTTGTAGGTCTTGCGGATCAAGTAGCGCACCGTCATGCCTTGCAGCATCATCGCGGCGGCGGTCTTATAGTCGATACCCTCGGGGATCTTGACGGCGCGGTCAGCCGGCATCACACGCTCGGTCGAATAGGATCCGACGGGTTGTGCGTAAGCGATGCGGTCGCCAACCTTGAATTCCGTAACACCGGAGCCGACGGCCGTGACGTCGCCCGCAGCTTCCATCCCGAGCGTAAACGGCATCGATGGCTGCTTGTAGAGACCGGTGCGCTGATATGTGTCGATGTAGTTCACGCCGACCGCATGATGCTTGACCCTGATCTGTCCCTGACCGGGCGCACCAACCTCGACCTCCTCCCACTTCATCGCTTCGGGACCGCCGTACTCGTGAACGCGGATTGCATGGGCCATCGGGATGTCCTCTCAGGGTAACGCACTCTATGGGTGCTGATTGGTTGTATAAACCGGCGATAGCCGGTTGGTCACCGGTGTAGAATCTGGTTAGTCGAGCAATGGATGAGGTGGGCTGGGATTGGCACATTCGCGCCATACCAAGGCCACCTGTTCGATCTAGGCCGTTGTTCGGTCGTTCACAAGAGGCGAACTTTATGACGGGGTATTCGATTTCTTGGCATGCAAGGATCGTTGGGTTACTCGGATGCGGTTTGTTGCTCTCGGCGTGCGCAAGCAACGAAGTGGCGATGCCGGCCCAGCAAGCGGGCCTCGGCTGCGTCGACGACAGCGCGCACTGCGTATCGGAGCGGGGCAACGCGCTGAAAATGCTGATGGCGGACAAGTCGAGGAGCTGGGTCAAGCAGCCTCCGACTGCAACTGCATACGCGTCCGGGGTGCGGATCTGGGCTTTCAAGCAGAAAAAGCATGAACTCACGTGCGATGAACTTAGCCACGCCCGGCGCGAAGCCGACGGAGCTGCCCCGGCACTTCGCGGCGCCAAAGGCGGACTGACACCAGCTCAAATATCGCGTGGCATCATGCTAGCACAGGACGTGTCCAAGGAACTCGGCAACGAGTTTGGCCGCCGCTGCCGGGCATGAGCATCCATCATCCTCTAGCGTTACGTTGAAGCGTTCAGCGATGGCATTTCCCGCAGTACCCCTCGCATCCAAACAGACCCGCGCCGCCGACGCGGTATGGCTCGCACAGACCGGCGACCTGGATGCCGCGAAGGCGGCATTTGAACAGGCAATCGCACTCGACCGCCGCAATCCGGAGCTGCTCTTCAACCTTGCAATCGTTGAAGAACAACGTGGTAATGCGGACGCTGCGGCTTCACGATTGACGCACGTGCTCGCCCTCAAGTCCAACTTTCCGCAGGCAGCAAGCCGGTTGTCACGGCTTCTCGCCCGTTTTCGAATTGCAGACCTGTCACAGTTTTCGGAAGCTGGTCTGAAAGCCGCACTGCTGACGCCGGGTATCGGGCATCAGCCGATCGTCGATGTGGCACTGACATGGCTGTTATCGACCGGCGACGGGCAGGCTCTCGTCGATGGCGTCAAAGCCGGCAGCCCGGTGCTTATCCTGGCCTTACGCGCTGGCATCGTCAAAAATCACCTGCACGAATTAACGCTGACGGAGCTCCGGGCAATGCTCCTGATGCGAAGCGCTGCCGCAAAATTTGAGGATCGCAGGGTCATGGAGCTGGCGATCGCGATGGTCGCCCAGGGGTGGAACAACGATCATGCCTGGGCGGAAACGCCGGCGGAAACTGCAGCGCTAGATGCTCTCGCGATCGATCGTCAAAAACTTGCCAGCGGAGATATAGACGCGTCACTGCAATTTCTGCTGCACGCGCTCTATCGCCCGCTCGATCAGATCGTCACACCGCCGCTCAATATCGCGGAAGCGCGCGCCCTGAAACCACGCATTCTGCGAGATGCGATTACGCTGCATCTGGAAGCGCAAGCACGGCAACGGCAGCTGGCGCAGAACATCCGCAGACTGCGGCCATTGACAGATGAGACGTCGCGACGGGTAGCAGGCCAGTATGAGGCCGCTCCCTATCCGCGCTGGCAGAGCCTGCACCGGTCGCCATCCGGCAGTCTCAAACGGGCGCTGGAGCGGCACTTCCCCATCGACAAGCTGGCTTTCATGGACGGCCCTTTCGACGTGCTGATCGCGGGCTGCGGAACCGGCCAGCAAGCGTTGCAGTCGGCGGTTGCCTATGGACCGCAGGCCCACCTAACCGCGATGGACCTGTCGGCTGCGAGCCTTGGCTACGCGAGCGACATGGCGAAAGTCCAAGCAGTCGATAATGTAACCTTCGTACAAGGCGACATCCTGGATTGCGGCTTGCCCGATCGCGCATTCGACATCGTCGAATGCGTCGGCGTGCTGCATCACATGGCCGACTGGCGCGCGGGATGGACGGCACTGCTACACAAGCTCAAGCCGGGCGGCCTCATGTACATCGGGCTTTACAGCGCGACGTCGCGAAGCAACTTAAGGGAGTTACGAAGGGAGCCCACCTATCCGGGGCCCGGTTGCAGCGATGCAGCCGCCCGTGACTACCGTCGCCAATTGATGATTCGGGCAGATGGAACTCCCGGCAGTGAGCTGAAAGTCAGCCGGGACTTTTACGCATTGCACGCCTTTCGCGACCTCGTGCTGCATGAGAGCGAGGCTCACGTCACGCTGGAAGAGATCGCCGCATTTCTCGAACACAACCGGTTGGCGTTTCGCGGTTTTACGATCGAACCGCAAGTTGCGGCAGAATTTGCGCAAGCGTTTCCGCAATCACCGCTGCCGGGGCCGTTAACTGATTGGGCGCAATTCGAGCGCACACATCCACGCACATTCGATGGCATGTACCGCTTCTGGGTCGAGCGGCCCTAGCTTTGTGCCCGCAAACGCCTTGCGTGGGCGATATTTTGCCCCTAGCAGACACTAAAGTCCAACTAACACAAACAGAGAAACCTTGATGAGCATCGCCGAGTACGCATCCGTCGTGGTCGAGTTCGTCAAGAACCACCAGTCCTTCGCAGCACCCATTGTGTTCGCGTTGGCTTTTGGTGAAAGCCTCGCTTTTCTGTCGCTGGTGCTGCCTGCATCGGTCATTCTGCTCGGCATTGGCGGCGTGCTGGGCGCCAGCGGCATTCCACTCGTGCCGGTTTTCGTCGCGGCCGGCGCCGGTAGCATCATCGGCTACGGGATCTCGTATTATATTGGATTGTACTTCAAGGACTCGATCCACAAGATCTGGCCGTTCACGACGCACCCGGACAT
>JANOOW010000098.1:0-5581 GCA_031421555.1 Hyphomicrobiaceae bacterium
CGAGACGTATCAGCGCTCGGTCCCCAGCGACGCATATCTGGCCAGGTTACTGGCGAAAACTGACTTCATAGTCGTTCCGTTGCATTAAGGGACAACCAGGTGATCGGCGGCCTCGCCGCTTACGAACTCGAAAAGTTCGAGCAGGATCGCCGGGAGATCTACATCTACGACTTGGCCGTGCTCGACGAACATCGGCGGCGGGGCGCCGCCACCGGCCTGATCAACTCGCTTCGCGTCATCGCCGATCAGCACAATCCCTACGTCATCTTTGTGCAGGCCGATCTGGAGGATGCTCCCGCAATCGCGCTTTATAAATCACTGGGCACGAGAGAGTCCGTCTATCACTTCGACGTCACGGTATCGGAGTTGGCGAAGAGTGAGCAATAGAAGTTCGTCGCTGCCAGCCGCCATCAGACGAAAAAACCGGCGGTGTCAGAACGCTTCGAGACCGGACAGTCTCCGGTGCGCGCGTCGGACTAGGTGCGAAAGTGCTCTCGCACCGGCCGCGACTTACCTTTTCGGCATTACGACAAGTTCACCCGACATCGAAGGTTTATGCGTACTGCAGATGATGCCGAAGACGCCCACCTTATCGGCAGTAAAAGAGATGCGATGGGCTTGGCCGCGATTGACTACGAAGTTTTGGCCGAATGCCGCAATGGATGTTGGATGAGCCGCGCCGTTGATGCCGACAAACTCGAGCGTAACCTCATCCCCTTCGTTCACAATGATTTGGGAGGGCTGCCAAACGTAGGCACTCACCTCCCAGCGGGAAGTCTTCGCGTCGGGCTGCGCGATCACATAGCCTCCACCTTGGGGTAGCGGACTCGTCGGAAATGGCTCTTTGTCAACGGTCGTGCCGCCCTTCGGCTCGACCGCCAATACGGTGAAGAAGCGCTTGTCAGCCCATGCCGGAGACGTCCCTACAGTGACACTAAGCAGGCTCGCTATAACAACGGCCACAACGCGGAGGGACTGCCTGGAAGCCAACTGTATCTGAGCCACGACGGCCTCCTGTGATGCAAATGAGAACCGTTTGCATCTAAAGGCGGCAAGGTCTCGCTGTCAACTAAGCTTCGTGGTCGGCGACCGCGGATTTGCAGTCCGCAAAAGCTAGACTGGGACTCGACTTTTTACAGCCAGTCCCTCGCGATGATGAGCGGGTCGCAGGCTCACGGCTTAGGCGTCCAACCCTGTGTATTTGCGACCGTAGTTTGCAGGATTAGAATACCGGATACGGCACGGCGCATACTAAGCTCCCCATCTGCCACGACGGCCCGCCCGATCATCCCACCGGCAAGAACAACACGTTGCGGTTGCGGATGGGGGAGCCCCAGGTGGTGTTGCTGCCGAGGCCGCGGATCACTGGAATTGCTTCGACCCTTTCGCCCGCTTTCGTGACTATCCACGCAGCATAGCCATAGTCGGCGCAGATCTCCCCGGTGACCGCGATCGGGTCTGCATGGGCGCCGGTCAATAGCTCGACGATCAGCGACGGCCGGTCACGCATGATCGTCGCGCGGCCGCCTTTGAGCACCTGCATCTCGCTGCCCTCGACGTCGATTTTGATTACGCGCACGTTTGAAAACCCGTAGCTATCGATCGTGCGGACGCTGACCGTATGCTTCAGCGATTTCCCCTCGTGCGCTAAGCCTTGGCTCAAGTTGCCGCCGAGGTGCAGCTCGGTCCCGTCGTCGGCAACTGGCACGACGAACTCCGCGATTCCGACGTGGTTGGAGAGCGCAACTTGATGCACTTGCGCGCGTGCGCCGAGCATGCGCCGCGCGAAATCGGCGTAGTCAGGGTTGGGCTCGAACGCGTGAACGCTATCGACAATTCCCACGAAGGCAAACGCGAAGAACCCTTGGTTCGCGCCCACATCGAGCGCAGTGCCGCCGGGTGCCACGATGTCGCGCAGGACGGACAGTTCGTGCTCGCCCCACTCCGCCTCCTCGGCGATCCGCTTCTTGTAGAAAAGACGCGACGGCATCAGCCTCGTCGTCAGCCGCTCTTTCCAAGGGAGGGTCATTATGTCCGCGTTCTCTCAGATGTGATGTGGCTATTTGGTGATCGCCACCGGGCGGGTCAATCGAGGATTTGCGGCGATGGCGCGGGCCAATTCTACTTCATCCAAAGCGTCAGCGGGATGGATTTGCGGCCGGGGCAGGACATGGCGCCGATCGACGAGCCGGATAGGTCGCCGGAGTGGCTGCACGCGGCGCCGTCGATCAGCAACCTTACATCGGCGTTTGACGTCAATCGTGACATGCGGACCTCAATCGCACCGGTTTTCTCTTCGGGCCCATCCTTGCTGCAAAAGCCGACGTGCTTCATGCGCAACGATCCCGAGAGGTCACCGCCGCCGGATGACGTGCTTTTCGCCAGCGTGGCCGTCAGCTCCCATTCGCCGAGGTGACCGGCATAGCCCTCGATCTGCATCGCAGCAGGCATCCGCGATGTTCCAAGCGCGCTCCAACCCGCCAGGGCTACCCCCCCAAGAGCGGACAGCGCAAGCCCAGCGATAATCAATCTGGTCTTGCGACTGGGCGCGTCATCGTTTCCGGCCCTTGCGTCACGATCGTCCATCGCTAGTTTTTGCTCATGAATGACCGGGCCTCGGCAACTTCGGTCTTTGTGGCGTCGGCTTCCGGCGTCAGCTCCACCACCTTACCCCAGTGCTGCCGAGCCTTGGACTTATCGCCAGCTGCTGCGGCCGCTTTTGCTGCTCCAGCCAATGCACCGAGCCGGTTTTGCTCCTTCTTCAGCGTTGCTTCGAAAGCGGCAAGCGCTTCCGGTGCCTTGCCGCGCTCCAGCAGCATTTCGCCATAGAGTTCGCGCGCTGGCTTGGGCACACCAGGCGTCACAGGATGCTTTTCGGTCTGATCCTCGGCATCGGCGGCAGCGCTCATCGCCTTCAGCGCTTCGTCGTGCTTGGCCTCGGCATTGAGCAACCATGCCGATGCCACCTGCCACTGAATATCGACCTGTCCGGCCCAATAAGCGTCCTTGGCTAGGCGCAGCTTGTCGCGCAGCTCAGCGAGCTTGGCGATGTCGGCCTTGGCGGCTTCCACATCACCCGATCGCGCCGCTCCAAGTGCGCGGGCGAAGTGCGTCATTGCGTCGGGATAGGAGAGAGTGGTCGGCCGCACCTGAAGTTTCGCCGCAGACTTCCAGTCGCCGCGCTCGATGGCGTAGCGGGCTGGGCTCACAGCGTTAGCGTAGTGCCCGGCGAACCGCTTGATGTCGGTGACTTTCTCCATGTCGTCGATCACGCCACGGGCGTTCTGGTCTTGGCCGAGTTGCAGGTAGGCATACACCGCATAGTCCTGACCGTGCAGCTGGTCGTCCCATTCCTTGCTTTCCTTGGCGGCATTGGCCGACGCGAGGTTGGATGAAATGGACTCCTTCCAATATCCGACGCGCGTGAAGATGTGTGACGGCATATGCAGCGCATGCGGTGCGTCTGGGGCGATCTTGGCATAGCGCCGGGCAGCCTCGATGCCTTTTTCGGCAATCGGCGGATAGTCATACAAATGGATCAGGTAGTGAGAAACTCCTGGATGTTGCGGTTGCCGGTTGAAAATTGTTTCCAGCAGGGCCGCACCCTTGAGTTGATTGGCATAGGTCTTGTCGTTGGGTGACGCCCCGACGTTGAGGGTGATGGCGTAGAAAATCTGCGCTTCGTCATCGTTGGGGTAGCGTTGCGCCAGTGCTTCCATCGCCTTCAGGTAAGCTTGTACGCGCGGGCCATGCCCAAGCTTGTCGAAGTCCGTGTAAAACGCCAGTAGTGCATCGATGTAATCGCGCTCGCGCTCCGTCTTGGCGCCGGCCGCTTTCGCTTTCTGCAGCGCTGCCTGGCCCAGCGGTAAGTTCTCAACTGGCGGCGGGGCGTGCGGATTATAAAGCAGGCTGAGCGCGATGCCCCATTGCGCAATGGCGCAGTCGGGGTCCGTCTTCAAGGCCTCCTCGAACGCTCTTTGCGACGCGCGGTACCAGAACGAGTGCTGGAACAGCATGCCCCGATCGAAATGCGCCTGCGCTGCCGGCTTGCACGATGTGGAGAAATGAACCTTCCCGAGCCGCGTGTCCGTTGATTGCGTCAGGGCGGAATGAGAGAGCAAAAGCCCGCCTGACGCCAAAGCGGCAACCGCGAGAAGCGAGGTTGTTTTATTCATCGACTACCTCCCGTTGGCTAGGAGCGATAGGCCGATAGGCGAGCGGATTGAGGCCGCTACCGGCGTCAGCTCGATTTGAAATAGTTATGGCTATCAATATTGCGGTTATAGTAGCGATAATGACCAGCGCCGGCAACGGGCATCCGCGAGCGGTCGATGTTATCTGTGGAGCCGATCGCAGCGACTTATGGCGAGTGCACCGATGACACGGCCGTACGACGAATTGCCGAGCTTCGATGCGTTCGAGCAGGTCGTCGATCCCGCTGTTTTTGAACCTGTTGCTAGCGGCAGCTTCGTTTGCCTGTCCGACATCGTAAGTTCGACGGCGGCCATCGCCGAGGGCCGGTACAAGGCGGTTAACATGGCGGGCGCAGCGATGATCAGCGCGATCATGAACGCGCTCGGCCATCGCAATTTCCCGTTTGTTTTTGGCGGCGACGGCTCGAGCTGTGTAGTTGCGGCCAGCGAAGCCGGCCAAGCGCGCGATGCGATATCACGAACGGTGCGATGGGTCGCCGAAGACCTGGACCTCGAAATGCGCGCGGCGATTGTGCCGGTCTCGGCGGTTCGCGACGCCGGTTTTGATGTTCGAGTCGCGCGCTACGCCCCGTCATCGGCCGCGAGCTATGCGATGTTTACAGGCGGTGGGCTCGCGTGGGCGGAAGCGCAGGCCAAAGCCGGAGCATTCGCGCTGGCGCCGGCAGCACCCGGCTCGAAGCCCGATCTGACCGGTCTGTCGTGCCGCTGGCAGCCGCTGCAAAGCCGCCACGGAATAATGTTGTCGCTTATCGTGCAGCGCGCCGCAAATGCGTCTCAGCAGGACTACGCCAACGTCGTGCTCGCGGTACTCGGCATGGTTCAAGCGGCCGAAGAAAACCAAGGTCATCCCTTGCCTTTCGAGGGCCCCCAATACCGTTGGCCGGCTCCTGGACTGGATTTGGAAGCCAGCGCTACCCGCAAAGCGCAAACCCTATCGCAACGCCGTCGATCGCTATGGTGGCAGACGCTGCTCGGCCTTGTGCTGTTTCGCACCGGTTTGCCGATGGGGAAGTTCAAGCCCGGCCACTACCGGCGCCAAGCCGCGCTCAATACCGATTTTCGCAAATTCGACGACGGACTGCGCATGACGATCGATTGCCGGGCCGCGACCGCGGATGCATTGATCCAGTTTTTGGATGAAGCCGAAACCAAAGGTACAGTCCGCTTCGGTGTGCATCGTCAAACCGAAGCGCTCATGACGTGCATCGTTCCCTCCATCGTAACCGACGATCACCTGCATTTCGTCGACGGCGCGAGTGGCGGGTACGCGATGGCGGCGTTGCAGTTGAAAACCAAGGCGGCGGCGGGCACGGCTGCTTGACGCGGGGACGCGTGGAGGGCAGAGCAAACGAATGGCGAAATCGACC
>JANOOW010000099.1:0-3780 GCA_031421555.1 Hyphomicrobiaceae bacterium
CGAGCTTGCCCAACTCACCCAGCAGCTTCTGGAATTCGGCCGCACGCATGGTCCGCTCCCACCCCGATGATCCGACGTCATGCGTCGCGCACCACAAAGCGCCGCCAATCAGGCACTTCCATGGTCAACGCGAACAGAGCCCTTCTATTAGCTCCGCTGGAGCAGGCGCGCGCGCAATAGCTACCGATGGATGCAACTCGCGATCGGCGTGGTTTGCATGGTGATGATCGCCAACTACCAGTATGGCTGGACGTTTTTCGTCCCTGATATTGAAAAGAAGTTTGGCTGGAGTCGGGCTGAAATACAAATCGCCTTTACGCTGTTTGTTCTCTTCGAGACATGGCTCGTTCCAATCGAAGGGTGGATTGTAGACAAATACGGCCCGAAGATCGTCATTTTCGTGGGCGGAGTTCTTTGCGGCATCGGCTGGTGGATGACCTCGAAGGCGACGACGCTTGGCGGTATCGACGGATACTACTCGGCAATGATTATCTGCGGCATCGGTGCTGGCGGCGTTTACGGCACCTGCATTGGCAACGCGTTGAAATGGTTTCCCGATAAGCGCGGACTTGCGGCCGGTATAACAGCGGCTGGTTTCGGCGCAGGTTCTGCGCTGACGGTTGCGCCGATTCAAAACATGATCCAGGCCCAGGGTTTCCAGGATACGTTCCTGTATTTTGGTATCGGCCAAGGCATCATTATTTGCCTCTTTGCGTTTTTCATTCGGGGACCGCGCACAGGTGAGGTTCCAGAGACGACGGCAAATGCAAACGTCATTCAGACCCGCCGTCAATACGAACCGAGCGAGTTGATCGGTCCGACTTGGCTATGGATTGCCGGGTTGCTTGTGGCACTCGCCGGCGGTCTCGCAATGTTTTATGCCGGTCTCGGCTTTTGGATCCCGCTGACGCTTGCCGCATTGATCTTCGGTGCAGGCGGCGCCATCGTCATCTCGCGCGGCGAACCGGTCTTTACGCTCATGTATTTCATGTTCGTGATCGTCGGTGCTGGTGGCTTAATGGTGACAGCAAATCTCTCGCCGATCGCCAAGGATCTCAAGATCGCAGAAATTCCCGTCTCGATGATGGGCCTGACCATGGGAGCGCTCACTTTCGCCGCCACCATCGATCGCATATTGAACGGGCTGACGCGTCCGTTCTTCGGGTGGGTGTCCGATAACATCGGTCGCGAGAACACGATGTTCATTGCCTTTCTGATGGAAGGCATTGGCATCTACATGCTTTATCTTTGGGGCAGCGATCCGCTTTGGTTCGTCCTGTTATCAGGCTTTGTATTCTTTGCGTGGGGCGAAATCTACTCGCTGTTCCCATCGACTTGCACGGATACGTTCGGTTCAAAGTTTGCGGCAACGAATGCCGGACTTCTCTACACGGCCAAGGGTACGGCAGCATTGCTCGTGCCTTATGCCAGCACCATTCAGAAAAATACGGGGAGCTGGGATAGCGTGTTTATCATAGCGGCAGCGGCAAATATCTTGGCGGCCGTGCTGGCGCTCTTCGTGCTGAAGCCGTGGCGTGCACGCGTCATAAGCCGGTCGGTAGCAAACTAGCGAGCAACGTTGACACGGGATTGAACCGAAGCTCGGCGACCTGACGTCGGCCTCCCCGCGATCGGCGATGCAAAGCAATCGCCGATCACGTCTGCTTTTTGGAGTGGCGCGATAGGGACGGGCTCGGCGAACTTTATTCGTCGTCTGCCTTGTCGAAGTCAAACCGGGGGTCCTCGGACACGTCGATCGAGGCTCCAAAGCGGCAGCGGCGCATCCGTCGGTGACCCGCACCCGCACGACGAGCGCGCCTTCTCCCCAGTCAGCTTCGTGTAAAAACGGTCGGACACCCAGATCTGATTGTCGGTCGACCGAGACGCGAGCTTAGCGGCCATATTAACCGGTTTGCCAGCCCAGACCTCGTTCTGCCGGTCCGTGCGCCTGCCTGAGATTTGAGTCCCATCTTGCGCACGAGCACCGTCTTGCAGTCGATGCCGTAGTGACCACCGATGACCAAGCCGCCCGTAGCATCCTTCACGCGCGGAGTGAACTCCTTAGCCACGAACGTCTTGAAGCTCACCACGGCCGCAAGAGCCGTGTGCGCCTTGTTGTAGTCGAAGAGAGCGAAAACGCCGTCGCCGCGCACGTCGATGTACGGACTCTCCATCTCGTGGAAGTAGCGGCATATACTCCGTGATGCCCACGCGCGACCAGAACGATGCTCAAGCCATCGCAACTGTTGTCGTTCGGCTACGTCGGCCGACTCATTTACCGCCAGAACTTCCGGCCGCTCACCCCTCCACCTGACGGGTGGCACTCCAGTTGGGGGCAATCGGCGTCAAAATCTGACCCCCCGGCTTAGGAAAAAAAAGCCGGCGCCCAGCACCAATGCAAAAAACAGATTGAGCGCCTGATCGATACCTTTGAACATGACGGTGCCTTCAGGTCGGATTGTCGAGGCTAAACGCCCTCGAATGTTCGTCATAAGCAAACACCTCGCCGTACCTGGCCAGCGAGATCACGCCGCGCAAGGTGGCGTCAGCAGCGCTTTCGGTCATATGATCCTCAAGCTCATCCTTGAAACGTGAGATCGGTGCGCGATGGGAGGGGCGTTCATCGAGCACGCGTTTGATGTGTGCGACGATCGGCACATGGGTGACGAGGTGCTGGCGGAACAATGCCTTGCGTTCATCAACGCCAAGCCCAGCAAAGCGGCGGCCGGGCTCGGTCAGCTTGATGTCACCTTCGGCGAGGTCTGCGAACCGCAGAAGTTGCAGTACCTCGGCAATCCGCAACAGATCATCGGCATCCATGTGCAACGCTCCGGCCAGAACCGGCAAATCAGCCCGGCCCTGATAGGGGCCAGCAGCCAGCGTCTCTAGAAGTCCCGCAAGCGCGTTCGATGAAACACGTGGCATTGCCATACTGATGCCGGTCCCGGGGAAAACTCCCTGCTTCGCAGCTCCCGAAGCCCGCGCCGTCATACGACTGTATATTTCATCGACGAGCGCGCGGAACGTTGGATCGAGCCGATTCCGCGGTTGCAGCAGATCAACCTTGATTTCGCTGATGATGCGTCCAGGATTGGAGGACATCAGCAGGATGCGGTCCGACAGTAACACTGCTTCTTCGATATTGTGGGTCACCATCAAGATCGCGCGGATCGGCAAGCGGCCTTCGCACCACAGATCAAGCAGATCGGTTCGCAGTGTTTCTGCCGTTAGCACGTCGAGCGCTGAAAAGGGTTCGTCCATCAGCAGCAGCTTTGGATGCATAACCAACGCGCGCGCAAAGCCGACGCGTTGCCGCATGCCGCCCGACAACTCCTTGGGATAGGCACTCTCAAAACCGTCGAGGCCGATAAGGTCGATGGCGGCCAACGCCCGTTTGCGCCGTTCATCGGGGACGACGCCCTGGGCTTCGAGACCGAACTCCACATTTTCGAAAACGGTAAGCCATGGTAGCAAGGCGAAGGTCTGGAAGACCATCGCCACGCCTTCTGCGGGCCCATCAACAACCTTGCCGTCGAGTGTCGCCGCACCTTGCTTGGCTTTGATGAGGCCGGCCATGATCCGCAGCAATGTGGATTTGCCAGAGCCCGAACGTCCCAACAGTGAGACGATCTCATCATCGCGCAGCGCAAGCGAAATGTCGTCGAGCACTAAATGGCCAGTGGTGCCGTCCTTGGCAAAGAAATGGCTAACGTGATCGACGGCCACGAGGTGGCCGGTCGCGACGGATTCTTGTTTCACTATCGATTCCATGGAGCCCCC
>JANOOW010000100.1:0-5540 GCA_031421555.1 Hyphomicrobiaceae bacterium
GTGATCGATCAGGCCGGTTTGAACTTCGGCCGGCCCTACGTCACATTCGACCTGCCGGCCGGTGGCCGCCGCCTGCTGCAAAAAGCCGAAGGCTACGAGGCGACGATCGTGTCAGGCGCGATCACCTATCGTAACGGCGAGGCGACCGGCGCATTGCCGGGCCGCGTGGTCAAAGGTCAGCGCGCGGCAGCTTGAAGCGGCGTGAACTTGGCGAAACCTGAAGCAGAGCGCGGCTCCAGGTCTCGCGAAAAAACTACTGCACGGTTGAACGCTTCGTCGGCAGCAGTCGCTGCACGCTGATTGATGGGCGATCGATGAGTTCACCGACGATCGGTGACATCACGTTCTTCCATTGATCGCTCTCATACACAGCTTTGTAAAGCCGCTCACGCTCGGCTTCGCTCTCGAAGCGGCGGGTCCAAACGTAAACGGAATCATCGGTCTCGCCGCGATAGCTGCCGGTGATAACCATGCCCTTGCCGACCTGGAACGGAATGATTTCCTCTTCCATGTACTTGACCCAGGCTTCCATTTTGCCTGGCTTGATCTTGTATTGACGTAGCTCGTAAAACGCCATTCCGTAGTCCTCCAACAGTTGATGCCGATCAACCGCACGCTAAACTAGCTTTTTATCAATAGGCGAGCACTTTTAAGGAGAAACACGATGCGAGCTTTCGCGCGGAGAGGCGTCCTGGTAGCGGTGGGCGTTGTATTGACGTCGCTCGGCCTCTATCTGAGCGCTGAGACCACAACAGCTGCGGCACAGACCGCTGGGAGCAACATGACGACCACACCATCGGGCTTGAAGATCACCGACACCGTTGTCGGAACCGGCGCCTCCCCCAAGACCGGGCAGATCTGCGTCATGCATTATACCGGTTGGCTTTATACCGACGGCGTCAAGGGCCAGAAGTTCGACAGCTCGCTTGATCGGGGCCAGCCCTTCGAGTTCTCGATCGGTAAGCGGCAGGTAATCGGTGGGTGGGACGAGGGCGTCGCCAGCATGAAGGCCGGCGGCAAGCGCACGTTGATCATCCCGCCGGAACTCGGTTATGGCGCGCGCGGCGCCGGCGGCGTCATCCCACCGAACGCAACGCTCATGTTCGATGTTGAGCTGCTCGACGTCAAAGGATGAATTTGACGCGGCCATTGCGTGTTGATTCACATCAGCTGTCGATAATCCGCGGGCTTTCGCTTGACTATCGGGCGTAGCTTGCGGATTGTTCGGGCGCTTTGTCGCGCTATGATACGATTGACCGGTACCCCCGAAGCAACCTGAGGAGAACGAACATCCGCCGTCCAGCTACACGAGACAACCAGGAACGCGAGCCTAAAGGTCCCAAGATCAACGATTTGATCCGGGCCCGCGATGTGAGATTGATCGACGAAACCGGCGCAAACGTGGGTGTTGTCGCCACGACAGATGCGCTCGCACGCGCAGCCGCTGCAGGCGTCGACCTGGTGGAGATTTCGCCTGATGCGAATCCGCCGGTCTGCAAGATCATGGACTACGGCAAATTCAAGTACCAGGAGCAGAAGAAGGCCGCCGAAGCCCGCAAGAACCAAAAAGTCGTCGAGTTGAAAGAGATCAAGATGCGGCCTAGCATCGATGATCACGACTACGACGTGAAGATGCGCTCGATGCGCCGGTTCTTCGAGGAAGGTGACAAGGTCAAAGTTACGCTGCGGTTCCGCGGCCGTGAAATGGCTCATCAGGAGCTCGGCATGAACGTGCTGAAGCGCGTGAAGGTCGATATCGAGAGCTTCGCAAAGGTCGAGACCGAACCACGCTTCGAAGCCCGCCAGCTGATCATGATTTTAGCCCCGAAGTAGGTCGCTGGGCGGGAAAGTATCCGCCGTCTACGGCTCGATCTATTTGCAACCACTACCGCAAAGTTGCAGGAGCACCGGCCGCATCAACCCTGTTGCATTGGGACGCGCGCCTAAGTATACCCACTCTCGAAGCCGCCCGGCAGGGCATGCCGTGGCGGCTTTATGCTGTTTGCAACACTCTTCGACCTCCCCTGAAGTAGAAATGCTTCAGGCGCGCCTATGCCGCCCGGCATGGCGATCGGGATCGACCAAAAATAGGAGCAACCAAATGCCCAAGCTGAAGACGAAAAGCGGCGCCAAAAAGCGCTTCAAGATGACGGGTTCGGGCAAGGTCAAGGCTGGCGCCCAGGGTAAGCGGCACGGCATGATCAAGCGGTCGGCAAAGTTTGTCCGCTCGGCGCGCGGCACCATGGTGCTGAACGACAGCGATGCCAAGATCGTGAAAAAGTACATGCCTTACGCTCGCTGAGGCACGCACTTTTTCTTACACCCTTTCTCATTTGTCATCTGACGGAGCAATTTCATGGCACGCGTAAAACGCGGCGTTACCGCCCACGCCAAGCATAAGAAGATCCTGAAGGCCGCCAAAGGTTTCTACGGCCGCCGCAAGAAGCGTACGTTCCGCGCGTTGTGGATCCAGCGCATCAACGCCGCCGTCCGCGAGCATGGCATGACCTACGGCCGCTTCATCGAGGGTTTGACCAAAGCCGGCGTCGAGATCGATCGCAAGGTATTGGCCGACATCGCCGTGAAGGATCCGGCGGGCTTCAAGTCGCTCGTCGATCAGGCCGCCGAACACGCCACCGTGCAGAAGGCCGCGGCGTAGGCCCTTCAGGCTACACACACTTCTTTTCGTCATGGCCGCCTCCGCGGCCATGACGAAAAAATAGGGGAATTTGGATGCAGACCACGGTTCGAAATTGTTAGGCTCGATGCCATGCAGGTGGACGATCTAAAGGAACTTCAGGCAAAGTTGCTTGCCGATATCGCCAACGCTCGCGATCTAGCCAAGCTTGAAGAGTTGCGTATCTCAACGCTGGGCAAAAAGGGCGAAGTTTCCCAGCGGATGCTGCAGATCAGTACTGTGCCTCCGGATCAGAGGAAGGCATTCGGTGCAGCCAACAATGAATTGAAAACAGCGGTTAGTGGCGCGCTGGAAACGCGTAAATCCGAGCTCGAAGCCAGCGCGCTTTCGTCCCGTCTCGCATCGGAACGCGCTGACATTACCCTTCCCGTCCGTCCCGGCCCACTTGCCGAAGGCCGCATTCACCCGGTTTCCCAGGTGTTCGACGAGATCATCGAGATTTTCGCCGACATGGGCTTCTCGGTCGCGGAAGGTCCCGACATCGAGACCGACGACCTCAACTTCACCAAGCTGAATATTCCGCCCGAGCACCCCTCGCGGCAGGATCACGACACGTTCTATCTGCGCCCGAAGCCCGACGGCTCGCGCATGGTGTTGCGCACCCATACGAGCCCGGTGCAGATCCGCACGATGCTGTCGCAGAAGCCGCCGATCCGCATCATCGCGCCAGGCCGCGTCTATCGCAGCGACAGCGATCAGACGCATACGCCGATGTTCCACCAGATCGAAGGGCTGGTCATCGACGAGGCGACCCACATGGGCCACCTCAAGTGGTGCCTCGAGGAATTCTGCAAGGCGTTCTTCGAGGTCGACAACGTGAAGATGCGCTTCCGGGCCTCGCACTTCCCGTTCACCGAACCGAGCATGGAAGTCGACATCGATGCAGCCGCCATCGGCAAGCCCGGCAAGTGGCTGGAGATCCTAGGCTCCGGCATGGTGCATCCAAAGGTGATTGCCAACTGCGGGCTCGACCCTGAAAAGTACCAGGGCTTCGCCTTCGGCATGGGGCTCGACCGCATCACCATGTTGAAATATGGCATCCCCGATCTGCGTGACATGTTCACCGGCGATCTGCGCTGGATGAAGCATTACGGCTTCCTACCACTCGATGTGCCGGCGCTGGCCGGCGGCTTGTCCAGCTGACGGGAAAGCGCGGCAACCTCGCGACTTGAGCACGACGCCAATAACGGGTACCTCCCACCGCTAGTCTCGTCCGAAGATGGAGACACCTCGGCGTATGCTGGCAGCTGCAAACATCTCGTTCTCGATACTGCTTGCCATCGTGCTCACGGTCGCGATGTCGATCATGTCGATCTACATCGTGTTTACCCATCAAGAGCGGCAAGAGGAAATCGACAGCTGGGTCGACTACTCGTTCTCGCGCGAAACGCTGCGGCGGGCGTTTTTCTATTACCGCTGGATCGGCGTCTCGATGATCGTGTTCTACGTGCTGTTCACGATCAGCTGCCTGCTGCTGCAGGCCGAGGGGTACTCGATCTTCTCGGATGGCAAGATGCCGGTGATCGCCGGGCCGATCGCCACGTCGTTTTTCACCATCGATTTGATGCTGCGCGGCGGGCTATTCGACTTCATGCAGCATTTCGACATGCGCGTGACGCACCTGTACCTGAACCGTCAGAACCCGTGGTTCGTCTGGTACAGCTTCATCTTCCGCATGTTCTACGGGCTGACGTTGATCCGGCTGCTGTTCTCGCTGGCCTGGGTGTTCGCGAAAATACGCGTCATGCGCCAACGGCAGCGCGCGTCCGACGCCCAAGTGAAGTCGTTCGAGTAGCCGGCAGGCTCAAGTCCCGTAAAAGAACGCTGGACCGGCACCGGTCAATTTCGGATCCGGTTTGCCGATCAACTTGTCTTTGCGGCCTTCGTAATCGACCGAAGATAGAATAGACCGGATCACCTCGAGGCGCGCCCGGCGCTGATCGTTGGCGCGGATCACGGTCCACGGACACGTCGGCGTGTGCGTGAAACGGAACATCTCGTGCTGGGCCGCCGTGTAGTCGTCCCATTTGGCCAGCGCCGCCAAGTCGATATCGGACAGCTTCCACTGTTTCAGCGGGTTGTGACGCCGCTCGTGAAAGCGCTGCACCTGCATTTCCCGGCCGATGGTCAGATAGAACTTGAACAGGCGGATACCGTCGCGCACGAGCATCTCCTCGAGCTCCGGTGCCTCCCGCAGGAAGTTGGCCACCTGATCGGCGGTGGCGAACCCCATCACCCGCTCGACGCCGGCACGATTGTACCAGGAGCGATCGAACAGTGCGATGTTGCCGCTCGACGGCAGGTGGGCGAGGTAGCGCTGGAAATACCATTGCCCCAGCTCGTCTTCCGTCGGCTTGGCCAGCGCTATCGATCGGGCATAGCGTGGATTCAAATATTCGAGAATGCTCGCGATGCAGCCGCCCTTGCCTGCACTATCGCGGCCTTCGAACAAGATCAGCAAGCGGCCGCCGGTGTCGCGCAAGTGCGTCTGCATTTTGACGAGTTCGATCTGCAGCGCTACGAGGTCCTCCTGGTAAGGCTCGCGCTTCAACTTCTTGTCGTACGGGTAGCCGCCCGACGTCAGTGCGGCCTCTTCGATTTCGCGAGGCAGCGTATCCGCATTGATATCGAATTTCGGTAGTCGCGCCGGTGATCCGTTGTCTGCCATCGTCCGTTATCCTGCCAAGCTGAACCAACAAGTCAAAACATGGCTTGACGGAAACCAGCGGGCAATGAAAACCGCAAAACAAGGTGATCGCGCTTCGAAGGCGCCCAAAAAAAATGGCCGGAGCGATCCCCCGATCGCGTCCGGCCTCCCCCTTACGGACTAAAGCTTTCGCTT
>JANOOW010000101.1:0-3262 GCA_031421555.1 Hyphomicrobiaceae bacterium
CCGCATCCCGGCCGCCTCGGTCAAACGCTTTCTGCTCGCCGACGTGCGTGCCGGTATGCAAAGGCAGTTACTCGCGCTCAGTGGCAATGCCTGTGTAGCGGTCGATGCCGAAACTCAGGACGATCTCAATCGCTTCGCGGCTGATCTACTCAAGGCTGCCACCAGCGGCAAACGGTTTTTGTTCCGCAGCGCCGCCAGTTTGCTTACCGCGCTTGCCGGCTTGCCGCCGCAGCCGGTGCCGGCGGCGCTGATGACAAAGTACGTTCGTGACGGCAAGCCGGGTGCGGTGATTGTCGGATCGCATGTACCCAAGACTACAAGTCAGCTCCAGGAGTTGCTCAAGCTGCCCGGAATCACACCGATCGAAGTGGACGTGCAGCGCTTGCCTCAGGACCACGCCGAGTTGCTCGCCGAGGTACGGGTGCGTGCCGAGGCGATTCATGTCGCTGGCCGGACGGCGGTGATTTTTACGAGTCGCGCCGAGCGCAGATTTCCCAATCAAGCGGCGCGACTCACGTTCGGTGAAGAGGTATCCAGTTTTCTCATGGACGTGGTGCGTGGCCTGCCGAAGTCGCTTGGTTTTCTGGTGAGCAAGGGTGGTATCACCTCGAACGATGTGTTGAGCAAAGGTCTCTCGCTTCGTACGGCGCGGCTGCTCGGCCAGATTCTACCGGGCGTGTCGGTGGTGCGCTGCCCGCCGGAACACGCGTGCTTCGCGGACATGCCGGTGGTGATCTTCCCGGGCAACGTCGGCGACGACCAGACGCTTGCCACGGTTTATCGACGCCTGCGCCAGTCCGATGATCAAGGACTTTCTGATTAACTTAAAAACGGCATTTCGCGGCAGATGAACGCAGATAAACGCAAATGAATCATGCCATGGATGCACCGAAGCCATTCGCCGTTTTGGTGGGCTGGCGAAGACAGACAGTGTATTGAATATCCGCGTATATCTGTGTTCATCAGCGGCGAACTGCTTTTTCCAGGTTCAAAGCCTACGCGGTCCCCGCGCGTTACGCGCGCGAAGCAATTCGCACGGCATAGACCATGCGCCGGCCGTGTATTAACTGGAAGTCGGCAGGAAGTCGATAGGGTAGAGGATGGTGATCTTCGGCACGCCGTCCTTCGGACCGAAGTTGAACTTCTTTACGCGCTCGACGACTTCGGTGCCCAGTGCCGGCGAGGCCAGATCGGTCGACTCGATCCGGCAGGTCGATACTTCGCCGTTGGATTCGATGGTGATGCGCAGGATCATCTTGCCGCGCAGCGACGGATCGTTGCGCAGCTCGCGGTTGTAGATCCGGTAGAGCGCGGCCTTGTAGCGGTCGAAAACGATCTGGATTTCCTCGTCGGTGCGCGACGGTCCCGCGCCTGCGCTGAGCGCCCGGTCAGCGCCGGCGGCCGCGCCAACATCGCTTTGCACGCGCGAGAAGCCCACTCCGCCAATGCGGCTGCCGCCACCGCCCACACCCACGCCTCGACTGAGGGCCGCCGTATTGATACCGCCACTGCCTCCACTCTGCGCCTGGGCCACTACCAGTGAGCGCGTCCCGATCCCGGGCCCGGCCGCCATTTGCCCGCTCGTCGTGACATGAGCGTCCGCACCGAGCTTGAGTGAAGTCGAATCCTGCATGAGCTCCGAGAACCCCTCCTTGAAGGCCATGACGCCAGACTTCATCGCCTTGGCGCGCGCCTGCTGCTTCTCGGCGTTCATTTCCTTCCCGGCGTCTTTCGACGTCTTCTGCTCCAGTTGCTTTTCCATCGGCGGCGGCTTGGGGCGCTCCGTCTGGACCAGGCTCACCAGCTGCTTCGGAATCTCTGCCACTTCCTGTTCCTGGTGAGATGGAAATACCCATAATTTCGTCATCACGGCGAGACACAACACCACCAGCAGCGCGACGGACAATGACTTGCGAAACCGCCATTTATCCGCGTCCTGATCCTGCCATGGCATAACCATCGGACGATAGGGCATGTCCGGCAATTTGCGGACCACCACGTATTCGTTCGCGGCTTCTTCTTCTTCCTCTTGCAGATCGGCAATCTCGACCGTGAGATCGACAAGAGTGCGCTCTTCCTCGCGGATGCGATCCGTCAGCACCGCCTTTTCCTGCTCGATATCCCGAATTTTCTGTACGAATGTCGTCGCGGCGGTGCGCGCGCGGATGACCTGATCAGTGATGTCCTTGGGCTGTTTTTTCTCGCCCCAGAACAGATGTGCCGCGCCCATCTGGTCCAGCTTTTCGAGTGATTCACAGACCTGGTCCAAGAGCTCATATTGCTGGCGCTGTTCGGACAGTCCGGCAAGCTTGACATCGAGCTTCTTGCACTTGCCTTCGAGGCTCGTGACCTCATCGCGCACCTGTTCCACGCGTGCATGAAGATCTTTTTGTTCCCTGGGAATGGTCCGAGTCACGGCGGATCGTTGTCCTAAAGAGCCTTCTGGTTCACAGCAAGCGATATCTTGCTATAACCGGCGCTCGCACAGGTCGACATCAGCTTCTTCATGATTTTGAATGGCAGCTCCTTGTCGGCGAGGATCGTTACTTCGTCGCTCTGCGCATTTGTCTTCTCCGTGAGGCCGATCACCTTCCTTTTGATCTGTGCCAACCGGTCTCTGATCGCCGGAACCGAGTCTTCTTTTATCGTGAGAATCTCATCAACCGTCGCCAGCTGAACACCCTCCACCAGCACCCATTTGTCGCTGACCATTATCACGACGGTGGAACGCGGCGTCTCCTCGACGTACGAGTCCGGGAGCTGGATCTCCTTGCGCGGTTCCTGGATAACCGACACCCCCTGGCTGACCAACAGAAAGAAAACCAGGTTGGTGAACATGTCTATCAAGGCCACCAGGCTCAGCGCAGCCACCTTGTTGTCTTTCCGTCCGGACCTTTCCATGCGCCGCATGCGCCTGCTCGAATTCATGGCGCGTCTCCAATTGACACATCCGTGAACAGCGTGATCACTTGCCGCTGTTCCTTGCCGTCTTGGCCTTTGCGGTTGATCCGGGCGATCTTGACCACATCCATCACGCGAATCACGTCGTTGTAGGAGATATCCGGTTCGACCAGAAGCGTCGCGTCCGATTTGTCGCTGTGCTGACTCTTCAGGTTCTGGAGATACTGCGACAACTTGGCGAGGTCATGCTGATCCCCGGACTTCGGTATGGTCGCGACGATTCGTCTGCCGTCACCGATTTCAACTTTCGTCTTGCGAATGATCACCTCGATGACAACAAGCGGCTTGGCCGGGGCCGCGC
>JANOOW010000102.1:0-5934 GCA_031421555.1 Hyphomicrobiaceae bacterium
CTCTCGTTGAGGCCTGTCGTGGATGACCGCCTCTCCCGCAAGGGGACTTCCAAGTGGTCGCGCGGTCATGACGAGAGTGAGCGACTGATCGGGGCTCGCTTTGCAAGCCTCGATCAGTCGCCGTACCGAACCAATCGGGGCGCCGGATGCTGCGGCTGAAAGCTTGGGCCGTAGGCGCATTGCCCTGACATTGACCCCTTCGCGAGCGGAATCGCTTTAGACCTCGCCTTTTTCGATCTTGGCTTGCATCGCGGCCTCGCGTTCCTTGAGATAGTCCTCGGTGGTCTTGGCGCGTGGACGGGCAGTTGCCGCGTAGGGATCGAACTTGGCATTGGTCATCGCCTCGACGCGGCAGTCATCGCATTTCTGGATCAGGTCGAGCCGCGATTGGTTCTCGCCTGAGAACATCCAGTGCTTGTCCTTGAGCTTGACAGTCACCCGGTCGATCGTCGATTTCACTCCGAAGGCCTTGCCGCATTCGATGCAGTGGAACGGCTCTTCCTGTTTGACGGTGATGCGGCCGGCTTCGAACGCGGCAAAATCAATGCGCGGTTCGAGCGTGATGACTTTCTCCGGGCAGGTTGCGGCGCACAGTCCGCACTGCACGCACAGGCTTTCATCGAACGACAGCAACGGACGATCTTCGGCGTCGCCGAGTGCGCTGACGGGGCATGCCGATACGCACGAGAGGCAGAGTGTGCAACCGGCGGTATCGATGGCGAGACCACCGAACACCGCGCCCTTGGGCAGTTCGATACGGTCGATCGGCGCGGGTGCCGTGCGATGCAACTCGCGCAACGCGAGCTTCATCATGTCGCGCTTGGCGCCGAGCGGCAGGAAGGTCGCTGGCGGCTTGCGTGCGATTGGCTCAAGTGCCGCGCCTAGGCTTGCAATCAGCTGATCGGGATCGTCGGTTTCGATCAACGCAACGGCATCGGCGCCGTAGCCGAGACCGGTCAACACACGCGATGCCGTCTCGACCGTTTGACGCAATCCGGCGGTGTCATGGCGGGGAGATGCACGCGTCAACAATCGCACGGCGCGGAAGCCGTATGCGCCAGCCGCAGCAATCGCCTCCAGTCCGGCCTGCGTCACTTCATTGACCTCGAGTGGGATGGCGTTCGCCGGCAAACCATCGCCGAAGCGCGCGGCGGCGTCGATCAGTGCGCTGCCGTGTTCGCGATCATGCAGCAAGAGAACGCCGTTGCTGCCACCGGCGGCATGATAAGCCTGCGCCATCGCGCGGATCTGCTGCAACAGAGTATCGACCGCGGGCAGGGCGTAGGCGGCGGCGCCCGTCGGACAGGCGGCAGCGCACTGCCCGCACCCGGCGCAGATGTGCGGATCGATTGCGACCACGTCGCCATTGGGCGTGATGGCACCAGCCGGGCATAGATCGAGGCAACGCGTGCAACCAATCTTGCGTGATCGTGAATGGACGCACAGATCAGCGTGGAACTCGATGTAGCGCGGCTTGTCGAAAGTGCCGTCAAGATCGGCGGCGTTGAACAGCAGCTTCTGCACGGCAATCGCATCGGCGGGATCGGCGCGCAGATAGCCCTCGCGAAGATCGTGCGCGGGCAGCAGAGGCGTGGTGCCCGACAAGTCGATCAGAATATCGGCCTTCGATACGGCGCCGTTACGAGGCGCGCCGAACACGAGCTTAGCTCGCGAGGACGGGCTCGGCGCGGCGAGACCATCGATGGCGATCTCGAACGCGCCGAGATGACCCTTCACAGTCTTGATGCGGCCGCGCCGGATCGGGAATTCCAGAACGGCAGGCGGCACAACCTCGCCCGCATCGGACATCAGTACCGTGATGTCGAGGCGGTCCTTTAGCGTGGCCGCAGCGTCGAGCGCGATTTGCCCCGGCCCGTAGATCAGAGCGACACCGTCACTGTCGAACGTCACGGCCGTTGTTGGTGGGACCGGAATTGCTGCTGCGGCCAAGATTGCCGCCATCTTCGGTGCGGCGTTAGCAGCATCCGTCGACCAGCCGGCGGTCTCGCGCACATTGGCGAAGGTAAGCACCGCGCCGAGACTGTTGTCTTCGGCGATTTCCTCGAACAGCGGGCGTTGAGCGGTGCAAGCGACAGTCACGTTGCCGCTCGCCGCCATCGTTTGGAATAGAGCGAGGTCCGGCCCGCACAAGTGGTTCGCAGTTTTGATCTGCGCGCTTCCGCACCCCTTGGCCACACGCCCGGCATCGAGCGGCATGGTGCCCTCGCATGAGCAAAGCAGGATCGTGCGGGTCGGCGCCGTCATGGGACGTGTTATCCAGGATCAAATTGAACTATGAGCGTTCTTGCCGCTGTTTGCGCCACCTTGTAGATAAGCGCAAGATGAACACCAACTCCGACATTCAAGCGCTCGACCTGCCGACGGTCTATCACGCGATCGCCCTGCGCGAGTACCGTGACGCGTTCACGCACGCGCAGGCAGTCGCGGCCGATGAAGGTGCGGGGACGTTGGTGTGGGTAAGACGGTTCGACACCATCGAATTTGCCGTAGTGCTCGAGCCGGAGCAGAAACTGTCCCAGGCGCGGTGCGCGCTGTACGCTGGCATGAACGCTGCTGCCGACGCGCTCGGCACCTATTGTCCACCCGAAAAGCCGATCGAGTTTGCGTGGCCCGACACCATCATGCTCGATGGCGGCATTATTGGGGGCTGCCGCTTGGCGGCCGCACCCGGCGCTGCCGAAGATGCGATACCGGATTGGCTCGTGCTAGGCGTCAATTTGCGCAGTGTTGTCGAAGTCACCATCGACCAGACATTCGATCGCGGCACCAGCCTGTCGACCGAAGGCTTCGAGATGATGGACGGCAACAAGATCATCGAAAGCTTTTCGCGCCATTTGATGGCAGCATTCGACGGCTGGAAGGCGGGCGGGTTCAAAACGCTCGCGGACCGCTATTTGGCGCGGCTGCAGGTGGCCAAGAGTGTTCGCCGTGGGCTCGACGTCAACGGCGACCTTCTGGAGCGGCGGTTGCCCGATCTCAAGCAGATTACGCGCCAGCCCTTGACGGCGGCACTGGCTGTCCCTCAATGGCTCGATCCTGCCACCGGCGAACCTTGGATGTGACGGCCGTGACAATGAAACTTCTTCGCACGATCCGGCTCGATGCTTCGGACACGTTCGTGTTCGATCGCGCTGCGCCGGCCAGCGAATGGGCGGTGAGCGGCGCATTCAAGTTCTGGGATCAGGATGCGGCAACGCTGCAAGGCCGCGCGAAACAAGCGTTCAGGTCGGGCTTCCTCGGGCTCTCGACTTTCGGCTGGTCGACGCTCGCCGTCGTGGTTGAAGCAACTGCCGAAGAGCGTTCTGGCGCCATCGAAGCCCTGGCCGCACACCTCGTCGCCGAGCACGGCGCACCGGATTTGGATGCGGCTCGTGCGGCGGCCGAACAGGAAATCGCCTTTGCCGAAAGTCTTGCCGAACATCCGGTGCAGACGCTGGTGGCGGTGCATCGTACCGTCAATGACGACGGCGAGATCTCCGAGCAGTTTCGCACGTTCCATGCCGCCGACGCCAAGCGCGCTACGGCGATGCCGTGCAGCGCCGGCGCCTTCGCCGTCGTCGAGGACGATGCCGGAACCGGCGCCGATGAGATAGATTTCGCCGCGCTCGTTGCCGCGCAGGGGAATGCTCAATCGTGACCGGAACCGCCCACGATTTCTGGCTGTCGAGCGGGCATCATCTGCTCGATCACGATGCAAATGGCCGGCTCGTCGTCACCGATGAATTTCTCAAGGTCTATCTGGCCCGGCCCGAGATCATGCCGCCAGACGATGCCTGCATCGTCGAACGCGGGCTTTATCAGAAGCTTGCGCGCAATCCACGCGCGCCAATCGCTGCGAACGAAATCCGCGACATCGCCGACCGGGACGCGCGCGAGAACTGGCTACATCTCGTGACCTTTCGCGATACCCTCGTCAGTGCCCCGACCGTCGAAGCTGCCTACATCAATCTCGTGCGGGCTTCGAAGGTCACCACGCCGCCGTTGTTCCTGAACCAGCTTGTGCACGTCATCGCCCGCAATATGCTCGATGGCGAGCGCGACCCCTACATCGTGCGGGCTGCCGAAGCGCTGTACCGGCCGCAACGCTTGACCATAAAGGACGGCGTGATGCTGCTCGCCGACGAGGAGCTTGTCGATGGCACCAACGTCAACGATCATACCTCGCCGCTCGTCGCGATCTTCGGCGACGCGAAAGCCCGCAACCTCGATGTGATGACGCCCGAATTGGCCTTGAGCTATTTCGAGCGGAGCGACGCCTACGATCTGGTGATGGATTTCCGCCAGGGCCAACCGGCGCGGCTGGCGTTCGCCAAGGTGATCGCGCGATGGGTCGAGCATCTGCTCGGACTGCGGGTTCGTGTAGAGCCGCTCGATAAAGTCGAGCAGGCCGAATGGGCTTGGTTCGCCGGTCTCGACCAGGAGGGCACGCGCATTGGCAACGCGCTATGGAAGGGCGACGAGCCGCCGGAGAACGGCCGTGATCGGATCGTAGCGCTGTTTACGCTGACATTCGACGATCCCGCTGATATGCTTGCGCGCGTTGCCGGTGCACCGGTTTACCTGATCCTCGGCATGACGCCGAACCGGATCATTCGCTTGAAGCCGCAGAACCTCGTCACTGGGCTGCCGTTGCGCGAACACAGCGCATGAGGATTGTTCGCGAATGATCGAAGATCAGATCGTCGTCGGGCTCGTGCTGGAACGCCGCATGCTGTCGGGCGAATGGGGTGGGTACGCGTGGCGTCCTGCAACGATCTTTGCCAGCGCACCCGATGTCGCGCCCTGGACCTCACTCGGCGGCGGCACCGGCACCTCGCTCTATTACGCCGGTGCCTTCCCGATTTGCCTGTACTCCACCGATACCGCGAATTATCGTGACAACCTCGCCAGTGGATCGCCGAAGCTTTGGGTCGTGCTGCGCCCGGAAAGTGCCGAACCGCCGGTCGATATCCTGACGATCACCGCCGATCCTGCCGAGGGCGAGGCCAACACCGAAGCCGGTGCCAACACCGTCGAGACGATCGACATGCCGCCGGAGATCGCGGGCGCAGTGGCAGCTTTTATCGATGCTCATCATATCGAGCGTCCGGTGATCAAGCGCCGCCGCGATGGCGCCAAGCCAGACGTGCGCTGGCGCGACGGTCCGAAACGAGGTGATGGCTCATGAGTAACGACCGCGACGAGCCCTTTCTCAGCCGCTGGTCGCGCCAGAAACGGACCCAACCGCAGCCCGCCGTGCCTTCTATCCCGGCGCCGGTTGACGAGCCGCCGTTCGATCCGGCGACGCTGCCGAAGATTGACGAACTGACCGCCGAAAGCGACATCGCAGCCTTTATGCAAAAAGGCGTGCCGGAGGCGCTTCAGCGCCTAGCTCTGCGTCGCATGTGGTCGCTCGATCCAAGCATCAGGGACTTTGTCGAGGTTGCCGAAAATCAGTGGGATTTCAACGCCGCGGGCGGAATATACGGGTTGTTTCAGGAGATCGAACCGGGCGCAGACCTGAGCGTTTGGCTGGCTCAGGCCGCGTCTAGCGTCACGCCGCCGCAGAAAGCCACCGAGGTAGTGCTGGCTGAAGCTGACGTAAAGCTGGCACCCGCGGCGGCAGCCACTGCAAAATTGGAGAAGCAACCGGTAATTGAGCAGGGTAACGCTCGTGATAAGCATATTTCGGAGATTTTCCCGGCGAATACCGCGAGCGAGTCAATGGATGAGAGCGCGCCAACGTCACAAAAGATAACCCGCAGGCACGGTGGTGCGTTACCCGTTTGATTAAATGCCGTTCAATGTTGCAGCTGCTAACCGACTAAAGTAGCAGTAAAAAACCCCTGATATTCAGGTCAACTCCGGGCATAGGGTATGGCTATGGCCGATGCCTGCTGGTATAATTAGATCAAACGAACGAAGGCCGGTGCA
>JANOOW010000103.1:0-5081 GCA_031421555.1 Hyphomicrobiaceae bacterium
AGAACGAGAATGCGATCGGCGCGCTGGATCGTCGACAAGCGGTGGGCAATCACGATCGTGGTGCGGCCCTGCATGACGCCCTCGAGCGCCTTTTGCACGAGCACCTCGTTTTCGGCGTCGAGCGAGCTCGTCGCTTCGTCCAGCAGCAGCACCGGCGCGTTTCGCAATATCGCGCGCGCGATCGCGATGCGCTGACGCTGCCCGCCCGATAGCGTGACGCCGCGCTCACCCAGCATCGTGTCATAGCCCTGCGGCAGGTCCTTGATGAACTGATCCGCCTGCGCTGCGACAGCCGCCCGCTTCACGTCTTCCACCGGCGCGTCGGCGTGACCATAGCGGATGTTCTCGATGACGGTATCGGCGAACAGCGCGATCTCTTGCGGCACGAGGGACATGCGCGAACGAACCGCTTCCAAGCCGGCGTCGGCGAGCCGCACACCGTCGAGCCGTACGGCTCCGCTTTGCGGGTCGTAGAAGCGCAACAGCAAGTTCAGGATCGTACTCTTGCCAGCGCCCGAGGGGCCGACGAGGGCGACCGTCTCGCCGGGTTTTACGGTGAAGGAAATGTGGCTCAGCGCCGGGGTATCGGCTCGCGATGGATAGGCGAAAGAAACGTTGTCGAAGGTGACCTCGCCTCGCGCTGGCACCGGCAATGGCAGCGGATTGGGCGGCGATTGGATTTGCGGAACGGCCGCGAGCAACTCGGCCAAACGCTCGGTTGCGCCGGCCGCCTGACTGACCTCGCCCCAAACCTCGCCCAGTTCTGCGACGGCAGCGCCGGCAAACATCGCGTACAGCACGAACTGCAGCAGGCGGCCGCCGGTCATCTCGCCGCTGATGACGAGACTGGCGCCGACCCACACCACGCCGACGATGCTCGTGACGACAAGAAAGAACGTGATGCCGACCAGAAATGCGCGCCTTCAGCCGGTCGCGTACGGCATCGAACGATCGCTCGACGGCGGTCGCATAGCGATCCGATACCGCCTTCTCGTGCGTGAACGCCTGCATCGTGCGCACCGCCGCCAGGTTCTCGGCGGCATATGCAGAACTCTCGGCCAGCGTATCCTGTGCCCGCCGCGACAAGCGCCGCACGGTACGCCCGTTGACGAGAAACGGCAGCATGATCAGCGGGATCGCAACCAGCACCAGCGCGGACAGCCAGGCACTCGTGATGAACATCATCGTCAGCCCGCCGATCAGCATGATGATGTTGCGGATCGCCTGACTGATCGTCGATCCGGAGGCCGACTTGATCAATGTGGTATCGGCGGTAAGCCGGCTCATAATCTCGCCGGAATGGGTGCGATCGTAAAACGCCGGTCCGAGCTTCGAGAGGTGACGGAAGACGTCGGCCCGGACATCGGCGACGACGCGCTCGCCCAGCCAATTGACCAGAAAGAAACGCGCCGAACTGGCACAGCTGATCAGGAAGCCGATCAATATCAGCATCAGGAAGTACTGATTGATGAAAGCACCGACGCGATCGGCGAAACCGAAGTCGACCATGCGCCGGACCGCCATCGGCACGGCCAGCATCGCCATGGCCGAGACAACGAGAGCGATGCCCGCCAGTGCGAGCATCCGGGGATGCTTCAGAATATAGGGCCGCAAAATCAACAGCGGACGAAGTGATTTCGACCGCTTGGGTTCGCCGCTCGCCTTGGTGGACGCGGGCGCGGCGAGTGTTTGATGACGGGCAGACAAGGGTAAACCCCCGATTTTTTGATACTGAAAGGGATATGCGGCAGACCATGCCCGACCGGCCAAACACTAGCAAGCGTGCCCCTGCCGCAGCTCAAGGTGTAGTTATCTAAGGGCCCAGGTCACGCTGACACGCACCTCGAGCGACTGGGTCCCTCGCTCGATCGGAACGGCCTCCGCAGACATTGCGGCTCTCGCAGTCATCATCGGACGTCCGGGCGGGACGGCCATGTCTTCGGCGATCGCGAGCACCTCGCCGACCTCGGCACCTGCACTCTCCGCAAACAGCTTTGCGCGGCGTAGAGCATTGGACATTGCACCTTTACGCGCATCGTCTTTCAGGGTTTCCGCATTGCTCACCTGAAATTCTATGCCGCCCATCTGGTTGGCGCCAAGCGTCACCGCGGCATCGAGCACCTGACCGAGCTTATCGAGATCACGCACGAGAATGCGCACCTGGTTGCTCACTTGGTAGCCATTGATCACTGCCGGCCGCCCATCCTTGAAATTTTGATAGCGCGGCTGCACGTTGAAAGAGACCGTCTTGATGTCCTTCGGCAGTATTCCGGCAGCCTTCAGCCCATCGATCAGTTTTGCCATCGACGCCGTATTGGCGGAAAGCGCGGCACGTGCCGTGTCGCCTTCCGCGACGACGCCGGTGGAAATCGCTGCCTGGTCCGGCTCGGCATAAACGGAACCGGTCGCCGAGACGCTCACGGTACGCTGCAATTTCATTTCCTGGGCATGGAGGGGGGAGTGTGCTGCGGCCAGCGGAAGAAGCAGCGCGAGAGCAGCGGGCACAATCCAAAATAAACGCATGTTTTGTTATCCTCGATGTGCTTTTCGGCCGATCGGTAGCTAGCGAATGCGGCCAAAGTTGTTATAAGCGCTCGCCTGATGCCCAAAGCATCACGGCAGGGCCCGTAGCTCAACTGGTTAGAGCTGACGGCTCATAACCGTCTGGTTGCAGGTTCAAGTCCTGCCGGGCCCACCAATTACCACATGTTTTCCAGTGATCGATGGCTTGGGCCATCGGGCCGACGCCTCAACCAATGAACTTCCAGTAGGTGTCTTTTTTCGTCACGAAGCCGTCCCGGAATTCCCAAAGATCGCAGCCAAGATACTCAAACGGTTTGCCTTCGGCTGGTGTGCCGCGAACGACCCATTCCGATATCGCCTTCGCGGGATCGCAGATCCAATGACGCATTTCTTCCCAACGCATGTCGGGGATCTGCGCGTAGCGGCTGCGCAGCACTTCGCCGATTTCGGCTTTGCCGGTGCACCGGCGGCCTTCGGGCGAAGACGGACCCCGCGCCATAAGCCACACACAGTCTTCGGTGAAGTGGGACAGGATCGCGTCGACGTCGTGTCGATTGAAGCCATCCTGGATCTCGTCAAGTAGTGCGATCGTGACTTGGCGTTTCATGACGTCGGCACTCCTGTTCAGCTGGCTTTAGCGGCGTCGCGACTATGAGCGAAAAATCCTCACACCGAAACCTAGTTCGTAGCCGGACACGGAGAACCGTCTCATTTGCCGATGGCCGCTGACCCACGGGGCGCAAGCGATCGAACTCAAAGGCCACTGTGAGCGTTTGGTAGGATCGCAATTCGTCGTTCAAAGGAGGACACCAATGCCGGAAGCCACCCTTTTGCGCAGAACCGCCTTTATTTTGGCGCTCGTTGCCGGCAGCGCGAGCCATGCGCAGACTGCACAAGTGGGGGTGGCTGGCACGCTCTCCTGCGTCACCAGTGAAACGCCCGCGGGCGCAACGGCGGATGCGGAGTTATCCTGCCGGTTTCACGCCGCATCAGGTCGCGACAGCAATTTCAAGGGCTTCATGGCCCGCAAGGGGCAAGCTGATATTCCGCCAGGAAAACGCGTGCTGGTCTGGTCCGTATTGACAGCGAAAACCGATTTCGCACCCGAAGCTTTGGCGGGCCGATACAGCGGACAAACCGGCGGGACCGCGCGTGACGCGCGTTTGACCGGCGGGGCGGAGAATTCGGTTGTCCTGCTACCCGTGGCGAGCCCGTCACAATCTGGTGAATCACCTGCTCCAACCGTGCTGGACTTGCGGCTCGAGCCGGTGCGTGCCTAGCTACCTGATATCGACGATCGGCACGGCAAGCTTGACGGAAGCACTACCCCGCTGAACGGTCAGCGTAGCAGTGTTTCCGATACCAATCTGTTCGAGTTCGCCTGCCAGTTGGGATAGCGACCTGACGTTGCGGCCGTTGACAGCAGTTATCACGTCACCGAGGCGGCCATCCGCGACGTCGATACCGCGCAGACCCGCTTTGGCGGCTGGACCATCAGGCAGCACGTCGACGACCACCACACCGTCGACACTGAAGCGGGCTGCGATCTCTTCCGAAGCCGCACGAATGCCGATGCCAGGGCGGCTGGGGGAGCCAGTCGCGATCAGTTGCGGCACGATCCGGTTGACGGTGTCGACCGGCACCGCGAAGCCGATCCCGCTATACGAGCCGGTACCGGAAGCAATCGCCGTGTTCACACCGATGAGACGCCCGGCCGAGTCGAGTAGTGGTCCACCGGAGTTTCCCGGGTTGATGGCGGCATCGGTCTGAATCACGCCGGTGATCTCGCGCGCGCTGGAAGTCGGAAGAGTACGGTCGAGAGCGCTGATGATGCCCGTGGTCAGTGACCGCGCGAGCCCGAAAGGATTACCGATGGCAAACGCGGCCTGCCCCACGCGCAGATCGCTCGAACTCCCGAGCGGCAGCGGCTTCAATGCGGCTGCTGGCTGCGATACCCGTAGTACCGCCAAATCGTGATCGGGCGACGAACCAACGACACTGGCTCGCATGACGTTGCCGCTGTCGAAACGAACAAACACACCCGTTGTACCGGCGATCACGTGATGGTTGGTGATGATGTGGCCGCTCTGATCCCAGACGAAGCCGGAGCCCGCACCTTCCTGCCGCGCCGAGCCTGAGGCGCTTCGCTCCTTTTGGGTGAAGATGTAGGCTACCGATGGAGCGGCATTGGCAAACACGTCGGCGGCGGTCTGCTCGAACGCCGCAAGCTCGCCGCGCGCAGTGACCGGACGAGCCTCATACGACCTGACAGCGATGACCGTCTGTACGAGTTGGATCGCCATCCAGAGTGCTGCGGCGATAACGATGCCAAGCACGATCGGACCGAGGAAACTCTTATGTCTGACTTCCATTAGTGAGCCGCGGAACCTGACCGAAAGAAGCCTAGATGTTGGTGACCGGGTGCGCGTATTCAAGTTGCAGTATAAGCTCGAGCAGCTATCGGACGGAGCCGGGTGATGTGACGAGCGCGCGTGCGCCTTGCATCCACGCGTCGAGCTCGCGAATTTCAGCCGCTGAAAGCCGCAGGCCGAGTTTCG
>JANOOW010000104.1:0-2499 GCA_031421555.1 Hyphomicrobiaceae bacterium
GTAATGCTTCGCTGCTCGTTGTGCGCAAGTTAGCTTCCGCGATGGGTATCCGGGTGTCGGAATTGGCCGCGGAAGAGCTCGACCGGTCGGTCGATCTCAACCACGCCGTACATCAGCTCGAGCGTTTGTCGGCGTCGCAGATCGCCGAAACGCGGCAATGGATGGCCACGCGTTTTGGCAAGCAAAGCGCTGCGGATCGCCAGCGCATTGCGCTTATCGGCTTGCGCGGGGCTGGCAAGACGACGTTGGGGCAAGGACTGGCCGCCTCTCTCGATGTTCCATTCATCGAACTCGATCGCGAGATCGAGCGGGCAAGTGGCATGGAAATGAGTGAGATTTTCGCGGCGCACGGCCAGAGCGGGTTCCGGCGGCTGGAATACCAAGCTTTGGACGACACGCTCGGCCAATATGATCGCTGTGTGATCGCCACCGGCGGCAGCCTCGTTACCGAGCCGCGCACCTTCGATCTTCTGCTGTCTGAATGTTACGTCGTGTGGTTGCGCGCAAGCCCCGAGCAGCACATGGCGCGCGTCGCCGCTCAAGGCGACCTGCGGCCGATGGCGTCCAGCCGTCAGGCAATGGAGGATCTGCAGGCTATCCTGCAAGCCCGCGCCCAGCTCTATGGCAAGGCCAATGCCAGCGTCGACACCAGCACCACCAGCGAGGACGAAGCGCTCGTTCAGCTGCGTGCTGCCGTCGACGCCTAGCCTTCGATCGAGATACGACGCCCCTGCGCGGTAACAAGCTTGCCGCGCACCTCAACCGCGCGCGGCTCTGTCAACCAGCACTGAAAAGCACTAAGGAAGGCCACCGGGGATGCGAGGGGTGGTTACGTGACGCCGCAGGAGTTCATCGATAAGTGGAAGGAGTCGACGCTCAAAGAGCGCTCGGCGTCTCATTCGCATTTCAACGACTTGTGCAGGCTGCTCGGCGTCGAGTCCCCAACGGACGCGGACCGGACGGGCCAGTTTTACACCTTCGAGAAGGGGGCTTCGAAGACCGGAGGCGGAGATGGTTGGGCCGACGTATGGAAGCGCGGGTGCTTTGCCTGGGAGTACAAGGGCAAGCACAAGGACCTCGCCGCGGCCCTCAAGCAGTTGAAACTCTATCAGGGCGCTCTTGAGAATCCCCCGCTGCTCATCGTCTGCGACATGGAGAAGATCGAGGTGCACACTGCCTGGACCAACATGGTCCAAACGGTGGCGGTCTTTACGCTCGACGACCTTCTCGACGCTCAGAAGCGCGAGGCGCTGAAGAAAGCTTTCTCGGATGTCGAGGTCGAAGCATTCAAGCCGGGCCGCAAGCGCGCCGACCTGACAGCGGCGGTCGCCAAGGATTTCGTGACGCTGGCACAGAGCCTTCGTGACCGGGGGCACCCCGCCGATAAAGTCGCGCACTTCGTCAACCGCATGGTCTTCTGCATGTTCGCGGAGGACGTCGACCTGCTTCCGGACAAACTGTTCAAGCGCATGCTGGAAGCGAGCCTCAATGATCCCGGGAGCTTCGTCGACAATGCCAAACGGTTGTTTGCCGCCATGGCGAAGCCGAACGGTAAGATCGACTTCAAACGGATCGAGTGGTTCAACGGCGGCCTGTTCGACGACGACACTGCGCTGCCGCTCGAACGTGCCGACATCAAGACCGCTTTGAACGCGGCGAACCAGGACTGGTCGAACATCGACCCATCGATCATGGGTACGCTGTTCGAGCGCGGACTCGATCCCGGAAAGCGCAGCCAGCTCGGCGCGCACTACACCGACCCAGAAAAGATCATGATGATCGTCAACCCGGTCATCGTGGAGCCTCTGACGCGCGAGTGGGAGGCGGTGCGCGCGGAAATCGAGGGCGAACTGGCCAAGGCGAAAACGGCCAAATCGGCGGGTGCCAAGACGCAAGCCGTCAAACGCGCGCAGGAAGCCAAGACAGGCTTCATCGAGCGGCTACGCACCTTCCGCATCCTCGATCCCGCCTGCGGCTCCGGCAATTTTCTCTTCCTGGGCCTCAAGGCGCTGAAGGACATAGAGCATCGCGTCAACACGGAGTGCGAGCCGCTCGGCCTCCTGCGCAGCTTTCCGGTTGTTGGACCCGAAAACATGCTTGGGATCGAAATCAATCCATTCGCGGCGGAGCTGGCGCGCGTATCGGTGTGGATCGGTGAAATTCAATGGATGCGTGAACACGGCTTCGACGCTTCACGAAATCCGATCCTGAAGTCACTCGACAACATCGTCTGCCACGACGCGCTGCTTAATGAGGACGGCACCGAGTATATGTGGCCCGCCGCCGATGCCATCGTCGGCAACCCACCATTTTTGGGTACCCAACTTATGCTTGGCCGGCTTGGTGAAGGCTATGTCGCACAGCTCCGTCGCTCATATGCTGAAGCCACAGACGGTGCCGTTGATTTGGTCACATATTGGTTCGCAAAGGCCTGGGCGCAAATAGAGAAGGGCGCGGCTCAACGAGCTGGGTTGGTTGCGACGCAATCGATTAGACGGG
>JANOOW010000105.1:0-1911 GCA_031421555.1 Hyphomicrobiaceae bacterium
GCCTAAAATGCAGACAGCGTGCGCACGGTTGGCCGATGCGGATATTCGCGTGTCGCTGTTCATCGATGCAGACTTCTCGCAACTCGACGCGGCGCATGCCGCCGCGGAATCAACCCATAGCTCTGCCGGCGGGGGCAGTAGAACTAATTCGAACCCTACGGAGCACACATGGCCTTTTTTCTCGCGGTTGCCAATCGCAAAGGCGGCGTCGGCAAGTCGACCGTTGCAGTCGGACTGGCCCACGCAGCTGCCGTGTGGGGCGGCAAGCGTGTCCTCGTACTGGACCTCGATTCGCAATGTAACGCATCGCTGATACTGCTCGGTGGCCAGGGCTGGCTCGCCGCGAAGAAGGGCAACCGGACGATCTCCGACTACTTCTTCGACATGTTCGACGAAAGCGCCGGAGCGCCGCGCGACTACCTTGTCCATGGCACTGGCGACGTGCGTGATGCAAACGGCAAGCCGGCCCGCATCTCCCTGCTCCCGGGCTCGTTGATGCTCGAGGATGTTCAGGGTGAGTTGTACGTCAAAGAAGCGCGCCAGGCGAAGGATCCGGATATTGTCGCCTCGCGCGTCAAGGGGCGCCTGCTGCGCTTGCTGCGCCGCTTCGAGCCGAACTATGACCTCGTCATTCTCGACTGCGCGCCGGGATTATCGTTCGCAGCACTTGCCGCGCTGAAGACGGCCGATCTCGTGCTCGTGCCGTTCCGGCCGGATTATGTTTCGCAGTTGGCGGTCGATCGCGTGGCACTTCTGATCGAGGAAAAGCGCAACATCGACGATCTGCGCGAGATCGAATTTGACCGGCGGCGTTATGTGTGCGTTGCCAACGGCACCCGCGAGAATTCGCGCGATCGCAACATCATCGACGAAATCGGCCTTGACCATCCGATGCTCGAAGCCCAGTTGCCTCATAGCGAGGGTATTGCGAATGCCTTTGATTGGGACGCGTCACCTAAGCAGATCGACGAAAAGTATGGCGCCGGCACAGCTGCCATTCGCGCGCTGTACGACGAGATCACACCGTTGATGAGCCAGCGCTTGGCGGCCGAGTGAAATCACCGGAAAAGGTCATGGCAAAACATACGAAGTCGACTTCCGGAGCGGGAAAACGGAAATACTTCCGCGACGCCCTGCGCGCCGATCCGGGCGTCAGCCCCGAAGCAGCGGACCGTTTGACCGATAAGTTCGATGCCGAGCTTACGCATTTGCGCGTGCGCAAGAACGCCAGCGCTGCAGCCGCTTCGGCCGAGACCATGGATGAGCCGGAGCATGGAGCCGACGTAGTACCGGCGTTCGATCCGCATGCGTTCAGCCTAATCGTGGTGATGACGAAGCAGGGCGCGGCCGGTCTCGATGCCAAACTCAAGGCCATCGACAACGTGGAGCACCTACGTGCTCTCGCGCGCGCGCAACACGTCGCCATCGATGGTACTGTAAGTGCGTTAGGGGACGTGCGAGCTGCGATCATAGCTGGCACCGCACAGCGCATTGCCGACCGCCGCGCCGCGGCTAGTTGATTAGTTACCGATCGCCGAGGCCGTTAGCGTCGCGGTCGTGGTTGCCATCCACACGTCGAGCGCCTCGCGCGTTGCTCTGACATCGTGCACACGCACGATCTGCGCACCTTGCGAGACGGCTGCCAAGGCTGCTGCGACCGAACCGTTCACGCGGTCCGCCGGGTTAGCGACACGCGAGATCGTGCCGATGAAGCGTTTGCGCGACGCACCGACGAGCACCGGCACGCCGAGCCCCTGGAACAGACTCAAACCCGCCATCAACTCGAGGTTATGAGCCATCGTCTTGCCGAAGCCGATGCCGGGGTCGACGATCAGCCGGTTGGGTGAAATGCCTGCGTGACGGCAGGCCTCGACGCGTGCCTCGAGAAAATCAAACACGTCGAGGAGCACA
>JANOOW010000106.1:0-3585 GCA_031421555.1 Hyphomicrobiaceae bacterium
GACTGCCTACCGACTTTTATTAGCTGAAGGTCGCGTCCGGCTCGCACCTGACGAGCTTTGCCCAACCAGTTTTCACCCGGCTGGCGCCTACTTTTCGCCGACCGCCTGCTTTTCGCCGAAGCCGAGTTTCTCGCCGAAGCCCTGGCTGAGCGTGCGGGCTGGCCGGGTAAGCACCACAGCTGGTCCTTCCACTACGTCAGCGAGGCGCGGACGCTGGACGCTGATGTTGGTCTCGATCACCACATCGACGGGTCCGCCGGTCATGATCAGGTGCTCGACATCGTCACGGCGGATGAGGATGAGCCGTCGCCTGCCATCGACATTCGCTTGGTCGACCACGTCAAGCCGTTTTTCCGGTTTCGGACCGAAGAACGCACCCGTCAAGCCGCCGGTCGGCGATCCGGTGGTCAGATAGCCGCGCACAAGAAGCCCGCCGACGACGAGTAACGCTGCGATGAACAACAGAAAGAACAGCCAGGAGAGAATATCCCACATATTTTATTCCTCTCGGGCGCAGGATCTGCGCTTCAGATAAAAACCACGGCAGCGGGCGCTACGCCGGACTTTGCTACGGCTTGGCGGCAACGCGCCGATCCTGTTCGACTCGAACCCAGCAAGATTGCCGCGGAGATATATCCGGTATTTAGCGCCATTTTAACCCTGATCATCGATTTGTTGACAGGACCGGAGCTGCGTAGCCGTTTTTGCCCGCAGTTCGGGATCGTAACCGGAGGCCACGTTCTGGCTATACGGTGTTGCGTCGAGATGATTTCGTGCGAGGTTGGGTTTTGCTGAGAGATCGCGTTTCCGAGTCTGGCCGCCTCACCGGCATGCTGAAAAGCCCAGGTAATGTCTTCCTTCGGGATATGGTGCAACACGCAGCATCCTTGATTACGTCGAATCAAGGTAGTTTTGCGGCCATGAAGGCAAGTGCTTCGAACACCGCGACAACTTTGGCCGGGGATGCGCTCGTTGCCGTGCGGGGCAAAGGCTTGTGGGCGACCGCAGCTTTGCTGGCGGCCGGCGCCATTGGCGTATTTGCCGTTCTGGCATCCGGATCCGGCGAACCGGTTGTTCTGACCCTGATGGCGGTGCTCTCGACCATCGGCGTGTTCTTCATACTTGCAGCACTTGCCGGTCACTTGCGGCTGAGCGACCGGATGACCAACCTCGAATTCGCCAGCGGCGCTGCCGATGCCATCGACGATGGTATTCAAATTTGTGGCCGCAGCGGCGACGCCGGCTTCACCAGCCGCATGTTTCGCGAATTCCTTGGACATTCGGACGCGGGCACGCCGCGCACGCTCGAGGAAGTGCTGGCACCGGAGCCGCAGGCAGCGCAAGCCTTGTTCCGGCTCATGCGCGCCGCCGAGCGTGGCCTGACGCGCGTCGAAACGTTTTCCCTGACTCAGGGGCGCGGCGACCAGCGCTGGTACCGCTTGAGCATCAAGCCGTGGACCGAGGGCGCTGCCCGCGCCGGTGTCGGCCGCCTGTCCGTTTGGCACTTGAGCGACATTACCGCCGATCGCGCCCGGGAGGCGGCCGCGGCATCGGCCACGCAATCGTCGTTGGCGCTTTATGACCGCTTGCCGGTGGGATTGCTCGTTGTCGACGACGGCGGCGCGGTCGAGCACATCAACTCTACACTCGGCGATTGGCTCGGCATGTCGCCGGCATCCCGCAATCGGGCAATCCGCTTGTCAGATCTCGTTTCGAGCGACGTTGCCGAACTCCTGCGCACGCTGTCACGCCGCCGCGGTGGCGACACCCAATCGATCGACATCGATTTGGCCGGCCAGCAGGGCAGCACCGTGCCAGCCCGCCTGCTGATCAGCGAGCGCGCTGCCGGCAACGGCCGCGGCTTCGTTGCAGCCGTCGTCAAGCGATCGCCCGATGTGTCGGGTCTCGGCAACCTCAAGACGCCTGCCGTGCGGCTGACGCGGTTGTTCGACGCCGCACCATTCGGCATCGCACTCGTCGGCGCCGACGGCCGTATCACTAGCGCGAACGGCGCCTTCAAGCGTCTGCTGCTGGCGACAGGTCCGGTCGAAGGCGTGGCCGTATTGAACCTGCTGGGCCGCGAGGCTGTCGGGGGTCTCCGCGCACCGATCGAAAGCGCACTTGCCGCCGCGATCGCGCAAAAGTCTGGCATCGCGCCGGTCGAGGTCACGGTCGGCGAGTCCGGGGAATTCACCCGCCGCGTCGTGATGAGCCCGCTCGGCGCGACCGCAGGCGCCGGGACCGCCGACTCTGCCGTGCTCTATGTGATGGACGCGACCGAGCAGAAGACGCTCGAAGTCAATTTTGCTCAGAGCCAGAAGATGGAAGCCGTCGGCAAGCTCGCCGGTGGTATCGCCCACGATTTCAACAATGTGCTGACCGCCATCATCGGCTTCTCCGACCTACTGCTGCAGACGCACCGGCCGAGCGACGCGCCCTACAAGAACATCATGGCGATCAAGTCGAGCGCCAATCGCGCGGCCGGAATGGTCAGCCAGTTGCTCGCCTTTTCGCGCCGCCAGACGCTGCAACTCGAAGTTCTGCAGCTGGGCGAGACGCTGGGCGATCTGTCCGTGCTGCTCAACCGCCTGCTCGGCGAGAAGATCGACCTGCGCATCCACCAGGGCCGCGATTTATGGTTCGTGAAGGCCGATCGCTCGCAGCTGTCGCAGGTGATCATCAACTTCGCGGTCAATGCGCGCGATGCCATGATCGACGGTGGCACGCTGAAGATCAGCACCCGCAACCTGAGCGAGCGGGAGAGCCAGAAGATCGATCAGCCCGGCTTCATCGTCGGCGAGTACGTCGTGATCGACGTCGAGGACACCGGCCATGGCATGAAGCCCGAGGTGATGGCGAAGATCTTCGAGCCCTTCTTCACCACCAAGGGCGTCGGCAAAGGCACCGGCCTGGGCCTGTCCACCGTGTACGGCATCGTCAAGCAGACCGGCGGCTTCGTATTCCCCGAAAGCAGCCCGAAGGGCACCACGTTCCGGGTTTATCTGCCACGCCATCACGCCGATAACATCGAAGAGATCATCCACCAGAAGGTGGTCAAGAAGGACCGCACAACCGATCTCACCGGTACCGGCCGCGTATTGCTCGTCGAGGACGAAGACGCCGTGCGCGGCTTTGCGGTCGAAGCCTTGAAGCGCCAGGGCTACGAGGTGCTGCAAGCTTCGAGCGGCGTCGAGGCGCTCGAAGTGCTGGCTGCCTCCGACAAGCCGGTCGACCTCGTCGTCAGCGACGTCATCATGCCCGAAATGGATGGCCCTACTCTGTTGAAGGAGTTGCGCCGGACCAAGCCCGATCTGAAGTTCATCTTCATGTCTGGCTACCCCGACGACGCCTTCAAGAACACGCTCGACCCCGATACAGAGTTCGCGTTCCTGCAGAAGCCGTTCTCGCTGGTGCAACTGGCCACGAAAGTCAAAGAACAAATCAGCCGTTGAGGCGATGGCCGAATCGCGGAATCGTAGGCTGAATCAACCGTTTAGTTCGCCTCCACGTTTGCGGTCATCAATTGGGAACTGTAGGTTTGGTCAAGCCCTTCGCGCGACCCAACGATCCACGGGTCTGTGCGGT
>JANOOW010000107.1:0-5483 GCA_031421555.1 Hyphomicrobiaceae bacterium
CCAAATGGATCTGGCAAGACGACGCTCTTCAATTGCATCCTCGGACAATCGTTGCCCACCCACGGCGAAGTTCACGTGGATGGCCGTGACGTCACCGGCTTGCGCCCCTCCCAGTTGAGCCTGCTCGGCATTGGCCGCACCTTCCAGTTGCTGCAGGTATTCCCGCAGCTAACGGTAACCGAGAACTTGATTCTCGCGGGCCAGGAGCACAAAGGCACCCGCTTCACGCGATTGCTCGGCGCGCCCGATGCTGGGCTCACCGGCAACGCCGAACGCATGATCGACTTCTTCCGGCTGGGCCATCTCGCGCACGATAAAGCCGGAGGGCTTTCTTATGGCCAGCAGAAGCTGCTCGATTGCGCAATGGCTTTCATGGCAGGGCCACGCCTCGTTCTGCTCGACGAACCGGCGGGCGGCGTCAATTTGTCAATGCTGGCCAACCTCAAGGAACGGCTGCGGGCAATCAACGCAGAAACCGGCGCAACGTTCGTCGTCATCGAGCACAACATGGAATTCGTGATGTCCCTGTGCACGCGCATCATCGTGCTGGCGGAGGGCGAAATCATCGCCGAGGGTTCGCCGGACACGGTGCGTCGCGACCCCAAGGTCATCGAAGCGTATCTCGGACATTGAGGACCAGGACGATGTCGAGCGATGTTATTTTGACGTTGAAAGATGTCGTTGCCGGTTACGGCAAGATGACGATCCTGAACGGGACAACGGCCAGTATCCGCCGCGCGGCAATCACCACGGTGATTGGTCCGAATGGCGCTGGCAAGTCGACCATGTTCAAGACCATCTTCGGGCTGCTCGCGGTGCGCACCGGCAAAGTTGAGTTTAACGGCAAGGACACGACCAACTTCACACCGCGGCAGATGCTTGATGCCGGCCTCAGCTTCGTGCCGCAGGGCCGCAATATCTTTCCCGAGCTGACAGTGCGCCATAATCTCGAACTGGGCGGCGTCGCGCTCACCGATCAGTCGAGTTTGCCCGCCAAGATCGATGCGATGATGCAGCGTTTCCCGATGCTGGCGCAGAAGGCCGGCACGCAGGCGGGCACCATGTCGGGCGGCCAGCAGAAGCTGCTCGAAGTTGCGCGTGGTTTGCTGCTCGCCCCGAAACTCATGCTGATCGACGAGCCCTCGATCGGTTTGTCGCCGTTGATGGTGCAGGAGGTGTTCGGCATCCTCAAGCAACTACGCGACAGCGGTGTCACGATCCTTTTGATCGAGCAAAACGCCAAGCAGGCGCTACAGTTGTCCGACTATGGTCTTGTGCTCGAACAAGGCCAGACGCGTATTGAAGGCAAGGCGTCGGCGATCCTTGCCGATCCGCGCATTGCACAACTCTTCCTGGGTGGCGGACTGGCGCCCGCCGCGCCAGTACCGTCCAACCCTGGTCGGACTTGAAAAAGATGGGAACGCCGGCATGAAACTGTCTATTGCTACCGTTTCGCTGAGCGGCGGGCTGGAGGAAAAACTCCAGGCGATCGCTGCCGCCGGCTTCAAAGGCGTGGAGATCTTCGAAAACGATCTGCTGTCATTCAACGGCACGCCGGAGGATGTGCGGGACACCGTTGCAGGCCTTGGGCTCCACATCGTGACTTTCCAGCCGTTTCGCGATTTCGAGGGCATGCCGCCTGAAAAACGCGCCCGCACATTCGCGCGTGCGGAGCGCAAACTCGATGTGATGGCAGAACTCGGCTGCGACCTTCTGATGGTCTGCTCCAGCGTTTCGCCTGATAGCGCCGGTGGCATCGACCGGATCGCTGCCGATCTGCACGAGCTAGGCGAGCATGCGGCGCGCCGTGGCATGCGGATCGGCTATGAAGCCCTCGCTTGGGGCCGTCACATCAACGACTATCGGGATGCGTGGGAGGCTGTGCGCCGCGCCGGTCATCCAGCTGTGGGCCTCGTCCTCGATACTTTCCACACCCTGTCGCGCCGCACCGACCTGAAGGCCATGCGCTCGATCCCGCCCGATCGCATCTTCCTGGTCCAGGTTGCCGATGCGCCCATCCTCGACATGGATCTCCTGTCCTGGAGCCGCCATTTCCGCAACTTTCCCGGCCAGGGCGATCTTCCGGTGCTCGACTTCATGGAAGCGCTGCAGTCGACCGGATACGATGGCCCGCTTTCGCTCGAGATTTTCAACGACCAGTTTCGTGCCGGCTCGGCACGCAGCGTCGCGGTCGACGGCCACCGCTCACTGATCTACCTCGCCGATCGATTGCGTGCACGCACGGGCGTTGCTGTCGAAGGCATAGCGCTGCTGCCGCCTCGATCGCAGTGCCTCGGCACGGAGTTCATCGAGTTTGCGATCGACGAGGGCGAAGCAAAGCCGTTCGAGGTCATGCTCGCAGGGCTCGGCTTCGCACAGGCTGGCGAGCATAAGTCAAAGTCCGTGAAACGCTGGATGCAGGGCAGCATCAACATCGTCGTCAACACGGAGAAGGAGAGTTTCGCGCATTCCTACAACATAACCCACGGCATTGGCGTATGCGCGATCGGTCTCAAGGTTGCGGACGCAGCAGCGACGCTCGAACGCGCGCGAAGCTTGCTCGACCAGCCCTTCCGGCAAGCGATCGGGCCGGGCGAACTGGAAATCCCGGCGGTGCGCGGGCTCGGCGGCACGCTGATCTATTTCACCGACGTCAAGAGCGATCTCGCGCGTGTCTGGGATATCGAGTTCGACGCGACGAGCGCTGCCGCGCAGGCATCTGGCGCGGGGTTGACGGCGATCGACCACATCTCGCAGTCCATGCACTACGAGGAAATGCTGACGTGGTTGCTGTTCTACACGTCCCTGCTCGACCTCGATAAGACGCCCGAGCAGGACGTGCTCGATCCCGGCGGTTTGGTGAAAAGCCAAGTTGTACAATCCGCTGATGGCGCGCTCCGCCTCGTGCTCAACGCGTCGCAATCGAGCCGGACGTTATCGTCGCGGTTTGTCACCGAAGCTTTCGGTTCGGGCGTGCAGCATATCGCCTTTTCGACGGGCGATATCTTCGCGACGGTGGCCCGGCTGCAGGCGAGCGGCGTGGAACTGCTCGCCATCCCCGAGAACTACTACGACGACCTCGAGGCCAAGACCGACCTGTCCATGGAAGAGCTTGATCGCCTGAAGGCACACAACATTCTCTACGAACGGGACGGGACCGGCGAGTTCTTCCAGGTCTACACACGCACCTTCGAGGAGCGATTTTTCTTCGAGATCGTCGAGCGGCGCGGTGGCTATACCGGCTTTGGCGCCACCAACGCGCAGATCCGCCTGACAGCGCAGGCCCGCCAGGCCCGGCATCCCGCCATGCCGAGAACGTGAGGTTACCGATGACGCCCGACGATCGTTTCGAATCAGGCATGAAGGTCCGCCGCGCCGTGCTCGGCGATGCCCATGTAGACCGCGCCGAACAGCGCAAGACCACGCTCGATGCTGATTTCCAGCGCTTCATCACAGAAGGTGCCTGGGGTTCGGTGTGGACACGGCCCGGCCTCGACCGGCCGACGCGATCGCTCTTGACGCTCGTCATACTGGCGAGCCTCGGTCACTGGGAAGAATTCCAGATGCACGTTCGCGCCGCGCGCAACACAGGCGCTTCACCCGATGCGATCAAGGAAGCGTTGTTCCACGTCGCGGTCTATGCTGGCGTGCCGGCTGCCAATCGCGCGTTCGCGATACTGAAAGAGACGGTTGCCGAAACAGCCGCTGCCGGCGATCAAGGAGGACAGTGATGGACCTCGCGCAAATTAAGCCCCGCGATTGGACGACCCAGCCCAAACTGATCGAGCCCGGCTATAAGTCGACCGCGCGGCGCGGACCGACGAAGCCGTTGATCCCCGTGCCGCAGACGCTGTCGGAGATCACCGGTCCGGTCTACGGCCACGACACGATGCAGCCGAACGATGCGGACCTGACGCGTAACGGCCGGCGCAACGGCGAGCCGCTTGGCGAACGCATCATCGTTACCGGCAGGTTGCTGGATGAGGATAGACGCGGCGTTCCAAATTCGCTCGTCGAAGTGTGGCAGGCCAACGCTTGCGGCCGTTACGTGCATGTCGACGTGCACGATGCGCCGCTCGACCCGAACTTCATCGGCGGTGGGCGCTGTGTCACCGACGCCGAAGGCCGTTACCGGTTCATGACGATCAAGCCCGGCGCTTATCCGTGGGGCAACCACCACAACGCCTGGCGCCCGCAGCACATCCATTTCTCGGTATTCGGTCCAAGCTTCCTGACCCGGCTGGTGACGCAGATGTATTTCCCCGGCGACCCGCTGCTCGACTATGATCCGATCTTCAAGAGCGCACCGGAAAATTCACGCTCCCTTATGCTGTCGAAATTCCGCATGGACCTCACGGAGCCCGAATATGCGCTCGCGTACGAGTTCGACATAGTGCTGCGCGGGCGCAACGAAACGCCGCCCGACAACGATTGACGAAAGACCCCGCCATGAGCCTCAAGCAAACGCCATCGCAAACCGTCGGCCCCTACTTCGCCTACGGTCTTGCCCCTACCCAGTACGGCTATCCCCTGCGCTCGATCGCTAGTGGCCAACTCGTCCACGGTGATACGGAGGGCGAACGCATCCGCGTCGAGGGCCGCGTATTGGACGGCAACGGCGCGTCGGTGTTCGATGCTCTGATCGAGATATGGCAGGCCGACGCACAGGGCCGGTACGCCCACCCGGCCGACCCGCGCGGTTCCAACGCAAACTTCAAGGGCTTTGGCCGCATCGGCACCGGCACCGATCCGGAGCATCGTTTCGTCTTCGATACCGTGAAGCCCGGCCGCGTCGATGCCGCGCAAGCGCCGCACATCAATGTCGTCGTGATGATGCGCGGCGTGCTCAACCACCTATTCACGCGCATTTATTTTTCCGATGAGGCTGCCGCCAACGCCACAGATTTAGTGCTGAAAGCCGTGCCAGCTGAGCGCCGCGAAACGCTGATCGCCAAGCGACACGAGACGACGGCGGGCGTCGTCTACCGGTTCGACATCCACATGCAGGGCCCGCAAGAGACCGTCTTCCTCGACGCGTGATCTTTCGAACGCACGGGCCTCAAACGACAGTACCGAAGTGCCGGCCGATGCCAGCGCACGGCACCCTTAAATCGATCATGTATGACTTCTCCGCTGACCCAGCAATTACAATTCAGCTGGGTCGACGGTTAGACCCGATGCTACTCGCGGAAGGTGCGGTTCATTTGGTTGGTGAACGGTTTCAGCAGATAAGAGAGTGCGGTGCGGTCACCGGTCGACATGAAAACTTCGACAGGCATGCCGGGCACCAGTTTGAGGTCCTCGACGACGCGCCGCGCTTTCTCCTCCATTTCGAGCCGCACGATATAGTAACTCTGACCGGTTTTCGGATCGCTCGTCACATCGGCCGACACGTTGATCACGCGTGCTGCGATCTCAGGCGTCGTTTTCTGATTGAAGGCCGACAATCTTAGCCGCGCCGGTCTGCCAGCCACGACGTGATC
>JANOOW010000108.1:0-4528 GCA_031421555.1 Hyphomicrobiaceae bacterium
ACGGAAAAGGACTAGCATCTATGGCTCGCATCACCGGCACGGTAAAATTCTTCAATGGCGCCAAAGGTTTCGGCTTCATCCAGCCAGCTGACGGTTCCAAGGACGTTTTCGTGCATGCCACCGCTCTCGAGCGTGCAGGCATCCGCAGCTTGAACGAAGGCGACAAGGTTTCCTTCGAACTCGAAGATGACCGTAAGGGTCGCGGCAAGCAGGCAGGCTCGATCGAACTCGCATAAGCGAAAACGATCTGTTGTCTTAAAGACGCCGTACCGGAACCCGGTGCGGCGTTTTTTGTTGTTGCAGCGATGGCTTAGTGCTTTTGCTGAAACTTCTGCTTGATAGCAGTCAAGAGGTTTTGTTCAGTTGAGCCCTTGCCGAACGACGCGCGGAGTTTCATCTACTTATGCCGCCGCCAACAATGCAACCGAGGGGTCGCCCGTGAGCTCTAGCAAATCTCGTCGAAAGATGTTTCAGGCTGTCGCATTTGCCGGGTGCATGATGGCGCTTGGAGCACCCACTTCGGTATTCGCACAGCGTGCCGACGCGCCCTTCGCCACTCTTACTGGTGCTTGGTCCGGTGGCGGTCAGGTTCGACTCGAAGGCGGGAGAACCGAGCGCATAAGTTGCCGCGCCTACTATACGCCTCGCAACGCGGGTAATGGTGTCGGCATTTCCTTGCGCTGCGCTTCGGCAAGCTTTTCGATCAACCTGCGATCGACGGTGTCTTCCAGCAACGGTCGCGTCACCGGTGAATGGGAAGAAACAAACTTCGGTGCATCTGGAAATGTTGTCGGCCGTGCCTCGCCTGGTAATCTTGCCGTGGCGATAAGCGGCGGTGGCCTGAACGGATCGATGTCGGTGTCGTTCGGCGGTTCGAGACAGCAGGTGTCTATCAACACGACAGGCTCCGCTGCGCTCCGCGGTGTCTCCGTCAGCCTCAGCCGGTAATGAAGAAGTCCCGGCGATACCGCCGGGACTTTGCGAACCATCAACCCCGGCCGACAAACGGCATCTTCGTTGCCATGATCGTCATGAACTGCACGTTCGCGTCTATCGGTAAGCTCGCCATGTAGCGCACTGCACTGGCAACGTGAGCGACGTCCATAACCGCTTCCGGCGCGATCTGGCCATTCGCTTGCGGCACGCCGGCTTTCATCCGGCCACCCATCGCCGTATCCGCGTTACCGACGTCGATCTGACTGCAGGCGATATCGTTGATCCGGCCATCGAGCGAGATGCATTTCGTCAGTCCGGTGATCGCATGTTTGGTCGCCGTGTAAGCGACCGACATCGGGCGCGGCGCGTGCGCCGAGATCGATCCATTGTTGATGATGCGGCCACCCTTGGGCGACTGCGCCTTCATGATCTTGATCGCCTCTTGCGCGCACTGGAAGCACGCCGTGAGGTTGAGATCGACGACCTGCTTGAACTTGGCGATGTCGATGTCTTCCATTGGCCCGGCAGGCAAGCCCATCCCGGCGTTGTTGAAGAGCACATCGAGACGTCCGAAAGCTTCCTTGGTCTTGGCAAACAGCGCGACGACCTGCGCGGGGTCCGACACGTCGGTCGGTACGGCCAGCATCTTGCCACCACCCTTCGTGGCCATCGCGGCCGTTTTCTCCAGTTCCTCGCCACGGCGTCCGGCGAGCACGACGTTGTAACCGTCGGCCTGCAGAGCCAACGCCGAGGCGCGGCCGATGCCGGAGCCAGCTCCCGTGACGAGAGCAACCTTTGTATCAGCCATGAACGCCTCCTCCTGATGTTGTTTTTGCCTGGTGTCGTCCCGAGGTATCATTCCAGCGCTGCACGTGCCAGCCTGACTTGCGGCGAGCCGCCATGCGATTGCGACTTACGCGGCGGCTGTTCCGTTCGCCAGCTGCCGTCTAGATAGCCGATAAAATCGTGGATCTCACGCTCCCGCACATGTCCCTGCTGGCGTCTGAGCATCTTTGCTATCTGCCGTTGTCGCGCGGCACGCCGAGGTCTACCAAGGTTTCTTGGCACCATAAAATAGCACCCAAGTCGCGAAGTTATCGCTGAAATTCGAGAACCGATGCGGCTCGTGCGCGGCGGCGAACAGCACGTCACCGGCTGCGAAGGCGACTTTTTCGGCGCCACGCTCGAACGTGCCCGAGCCCGAGATCACAAAGTAAAGCTCGTCCTGATCATGCGGCGTCTGATTGTCGGCGCCCTTCGGCGCGTAGTAGCGGACTTCGATGTCGGGCGTACCGAGCACGAGCGACGACAATCGGCCCGGTGGAAACGGAAGTGCTGCGGCTCCTGCTGGGGTAATGCGCGTCGGTATACTCATGGCGGGGCTCCATCAATGCCCCACCACACTAGATGCGCGCTGCCGGATCGAAAAGAGCATCCACCTCACGCCCGATGAATTTTCACGTATTCGAAGTCGCCGTCCTTATTGTCGATGCCAACCTTAGGCGCCGCGATCCAATTAGCGTACTTGCCGCGGTCCCAGCAAGGTTGCATCAGCGAGGCGATGTAGTCGCCGTCGTCCTTCGAGGGTAGCCAGCCGTCGACGTGCTTCACCCACTCGACGTCCGACATCAGCTTGGCATCGGGCGACGCCTTGACGCCCTTGAACTCGCCGATGTGCCGGTTGAAGGCGACCGACGGCAACTTGATCTGGAAGTTGACACCCTGCTTCTCGATGATCTTGTTCCAGCGGTTGATGCCGCCCTGGCAATCCTTCACGTAGTCATCGCGCAGGCGCATATTCAGTGCCGTGAGCGCCGGCTCATCGACCAACCGCAACTCGCCGTTGACCAGCTTCAGTACCGGATAGACCGCGCGCGACAACTCGTGGTCGTCCTCGATCTTGGTTTCCATGAAGCGGCCCTTGACGCCAGAATGGTAGAAGTTCGCGGCGTTCGTCGAGACCTCGGATCCGAACAAATCGAGCGACAGCGAAAAGTGGAGGTTCGCCTTCTTCTGCAGCGTCGGCAGGTCGATGACGCCGAGTGCCCGGATCTTCGCTATGTCGTGCGGATCCTCGATGCCAGCAGCCTTCATCGCCTGGCACGTGCGCTCGATCGTGCGGCCGACGCCGGTCTCGCCGACGAACATGTGATGCGCCTCTTCCGTCAGCATGAAACGGCAGGTGCGCGACATCGGATCGAAGCCGGACTGCGCCAAGCTCTCCAGCTGCATCTTGCCGTCGCGATCGGTGAAGAACGTGAACATGAAGAACGACAGCCAATCCGGCGTCACCTCGTTGAAGGCACCCAGCATGCGCGGCTGATCGACGTCGCCCGAGCGGCGCTGCAGCAGACCATCAGCCTCCTCGCGGCCATCCTTGCCGAAGTACTTGTGCAGCAGATAGACCATCGCCCACAGGTGACGGCCCTCTTCGACGTTGACCTGGAACAGGTTGCGCATGTCGTAGAGCGATGGCGCGGTCTTGCCGAGGTGCCGCTGCTGCTCGACGGAGGCTGGCTCCGTATCGCCTTGAATGACGATCAGCCGGCGTAGCATCGCGCGGTATTCGCCCGGCACTTCCTGCCACGCTTTCTCGCCCTTATGCGCGCCGAAGTTGACCTTGCGCTCGGTGTCCTGCGGCGCGAGCAAGATGCCCCAGCGATACTCCGGCATCTTCACGTAGTCGAACTTGGCCCAACCTTTCGGATCGATCGAGATCGCGGTACGCAGATAGACGTCCGACGACTGGAAACCATCAGGGCCCTGTGCCATCCACCAATCGATGTAGCCCGGATGCCATTGCTCGAGCGCCTTCAACACCCGTTGATCGTCGACGAGCCCCACGTTGTTGGGGATCTTCGTCGAGTAATCGACAGCGCCGGAGAGAGCAGTTGCGATGGTCATTGGGATAGGTCCTCGGTTTTCATTGACGGGTCGCTCAAGCCGGACAGCTGCGAATAGAGGTCCCGCCACGCCGGATTGTCTTTCTCTATCAATTCAATTTTCCAGGCACGGCGCCAGCGCTTGACCCGCTTTTCACGCCTGATCGCGGCGTCCATCGAGTCGTGGAATTCCAGATACACCAGATTATGCACTCCGTACTTGGCAGTGAACCCGTCGAGCAAGTTTTGCTTGTGTTCGGAAATGCGCGAGACGAAGTCACTGGTGACGCCAACATAGAGAGTTCCGTTTCTCCTGCTGGACAATATGTAGACAGCCGGCTGCTTCTCATACATGCCCACATCCTATCCCGTCGTCATCCCGCCCAGCGCGATAAGTGCCGCCGGCTCAAACAACTCTGCGCTTCGCACTTTCTCGCTGGGTCCCGGATAGCTCCTCGCTGCGCTCGCAGCTTCCGGGATGACGACATAAGGTGCGTCGTCATCCCGGCCAAGTGAGGCGTTCTCCGCGCCGAACGCAAACAAACCCATCCCGTCGTCATCCCGGCCAAGTGAGGCGCACTTCGCGCCGAACGCGAGCCGGGACCCAGCGCGATAAGTGCCGCCGGCTCGAACAACTCTGCGCTTCGCACTTCGTCGCTGGGTCCCGGATAGCTCCTCGCTGCGCTCGCAGCTTCCGGGATGACGGCGTG
>JANOOW010000109.1:0-2441 GCA_031421555.1 Hyphomicrobiaceae bacterium
GTGCGCCCTGGTGCGGTATTGCAAGTGGTTGCGGCACGTGACCGGTCGCGGGCGCAGGCCTTTGCGGACACGCATGGCTTTGCCCGTGTCGCCGATGATTATGAAGCGCTGGTGAGCGCTGACGACGTCGATCTGGTTTACAACGCACTGCCCATCAATCTGCACGCCGAGTGGTGCATCAAGGCGCTCGAAGCAGGCAAGCACGTGCTCTGCGAAAAACCCTTCGCCATGAACGCGCAGGAAGCGCGCGCCGTTCTGGCTGCGGCGCGAAAGTCCGGCAAGCGCGTGATTGAGGCGTTTCACTATCGCTATCACCCGGGATACTTGCAGGCGCTGGCCTGGATTGACGCGGGTGAGATCGGAAGCGTCACGGCGATCGACGCCAAATTCAACATCGCCATTGACGACAGGGGCGGCGAAGAGATCCGCCACCTTCCTGAAACCGGCGGCGGCGCCTTCATGGATCTGGGCTGCTATCCGTTGAGCTGGACCTTGAACATTATGCGCGGCCATCCGGCGCACATTCAGGCGCGCGCAGAATTGACATCACGCGGTGTCGACGAAAGTCTGAGCGCCGAACTCACCTATCCAGGCGCCATCAAGGCGAAACTGTCGGCGTCGATGGCCCACGGCCAGGCGTTCGCCGCGTCACTGCATGTCAAGGGCACGAAAGGCGAAATCGATTTCACCAATCCGCTCGCCCCTCACTATGGTGCAAACCTGACGCTGAAAGCGGGCGCCAAAAGCGTCACCGCCCGTGTCAGCCGCATCGCAACCTATGTCTGGCAGCTGGAAACAGTGCTGCACGCGTTGGACGCAGCGCTGCCCCTGCCGACGGAAGGCGAAGCCATCCTGCTGCAACAGGAAACCCTTGACGCTATCTACGACGCGGCCGGCCTGCGGGGATTGCGCTATCGCGAGTGAGCGCGGCTAAGTGTTGTGTTCGTTAGGCCACGGCTTCGGCGGCGCTTGCCTGCGCTTTGCTGACGGGAACGGACACCGTCGCCATACGCCCGTCGTTTGTTGCTGCGACCGAGACGATGCCGCGCGCCAAATCTACAGCCATCTCGCAATACCAAAGTGTGTTCGAACCGGTGTGCCACAACAATTTGTCGCGGCGTTCCCAGCCCATGGCATATTTGCCGCCGAAAGGCGGCGTGTGCAACATTTTCCAGCTTGCCTCGCGCAGGAACGAGGATTTCGTGCAATGTTCGTTCAAGTAGCGAAGCACGTCGTCGAGTGCTGCGTGCACGCGGCCTGCGGGTCCAAGCACGGCGGGGTTGTCAGTCACAGGCGCACCCGGAGGATAGGGCTCGAGCGTACCCACGGCGTTGGCTGTGTGGCCGACTGGCTGATCATAGGCGCCTGGCGTACCCGGCGCGCCGAAGCCGGCACTGGTCATTTTCAACGGCAGAAAAACGTGGTCGTGGATGAGTTTCTCCCAGGGCGCAGCGAGCCGCGCCTCCAGCATTGCGCCCACAACGGCATAGCCCGAATTGGAGTATTCAAAATGCGTCTCCTTGCGCCCCGCAGGTGCGCGAGAGAGTGCCAAGCGGGCATAGGCGGCGCGATCGGCACGCGCGTCTGCGCTCTCGCGCGGAAATTTGACGAGTTCCGGCACGTCGATATTGGCGGCCATGCCGGAACGATGGCTCAGCAAATGACGATAAGTGATGTCACGATACTCGGGCTGCATCTCGGGCACGACGCGGCCCAATGTCTGCCACACAGTATCGTTCCAGCCGATCAGTCCCGCATCTACCGCCCGCGCGACGAGCGTCGCAGTCATTGATTTGGTGCACGAACCGATGTGCCATTTGTCTGCCGTCGTCACGGCGTTGCCCCGGCCTATCGCACGCATCCCGTCGACGAAGGCAACGCGGCGCCCGATGCGGTTCCAGCTTGCGGCGGCCAGTGCGGGTGCGCCACACTCTGACCGCAGTTTTGCAAGAAGCCCTTGCGTCAACGGCTCCGGCCGCACAATGGATTGTGTGTCTTGCGTGCGTGAGAAATTCAATGGCAGCACGCCGCCTTGCATGAACTGCCCAACGATTGCGTTGCCCGTCAGTTGTCCCGCGTAACTTGCGCCGATTGCAGGCCAAGAGATGAAAATTCGGTCGCCCTCGATCCGCGTTTCACCGGCTGGAATTGGGCCGTTGCCCTGGTCGATGCTGTAAAGAATTGCGCGCGGCCCTTCGCTTACCACGAGGCGCAAGCGCAGCCGCCTTGAGCCCAGATCGAGCGAACCGAACCAGTCGCCGAGGAAGGACGTGGTTGCATTTGCATATCCGGCCCCAGCGCCCAAGGCCATCGCCACTCCCATCGCCAATAGCGGTCTGCGTGTCAACTGCATCATTTCCTCCTTGCCACATCGAGTTCGTCAATTTCCGCCTGCAATGCTTTGGCGGCATTCTTGTTTGCAGACGCGACGGCTGCGAAAA
>JANOOW010000110.1:0-1731 GCA_031421555.1 Hyphomicrobiaceae bacterium
ACTCGACGGCTGGCACAATGCCGTCCGCCGCGTACTCGCCTGACAAAGGATGACGCTATGAGCGCCGTATTGATCGCCAACGCCCGCATGTACTCAGTTGCGCCGGGTGCTGCCGCCGCGTGGAAGCGATTGTTCGCGTGGCTGGATGAGACGTCCGGCGTGCGGCTGACCGTTGTCGATCATGCCTTCCCGGCGCTGTTGAACGACCTCTGGGGCCGGCCTGATCTAGCCGCAACGTTCATGTGCGGATGGCCATGGTTGCGGCATGGCGCGACACACCGCATCGTGGCGGCGCCGGTGCCATCGTCGAGCTATGCGAAGGGTCAGCCGCAATATTGCACGCACTTCGTCGTGCATCGCGACAGCAAATTCGAGAAGCTGGAAGACACGTTCGGGCACCGCTTCGCCTACACGATCGCGGACTCGCACTCGGGCTACAATGCGCCGCGTCATCACCTGATGCGTTATCGCGGCCCCGGGAAGCGCGCGTTGTTCAGTGAGATCATCGGTCCGCTGACAACGCCGCGCCGGATGCTGGAGGCGATCGCCGAGGGGCGAACCGATGTCGGCCCGCTCGACAGTTTCGCGTTCGACCTGCTCTCGCGGCACGAGCCTGAGCTGGCGGCAACGACGCGCGTGATCGCCAGCACAGACCTGGTGCCGATCCCGGCGATCATGGCATCGCAACACATGGACGAAAAAATCGTCGAAAAACTCGCCGCTACGCTGATGACGCTTGGCAGTCAGGCCAAACACGCTTCAATATGCGACGACCTGTGCATCAGCGAGTTTGCGGCCCTCGACCCGGCCAATTACGAGGTGGCCGAGCGGTGGGCGCGAAATGCCGAACGGCAAGGTCTCGAAGTCATAGCCTAGGAGACTTCCCGTCGTGACTGTCCGATGAGCGAAACGCTGGTTGAACTCGATATGCACACGCGGCCCATCGAGTGGCCTACGGTTTCGTTGGCAGCCGGTATCTACGCGAGCTGGCTATCGCTCACCTATTGGCACGCCGCCGTCCCGCTGTGGGTGTTGGTCCCCGCTGGCGCTTGGCTCGTATGCTGGCATTCGTCGCTGCAACACGAGATCCTGCACGGCCATCCGACGCGATATTTTGGGCTCAACCGCGCCATTGCATATCCGCCGCTGGCGTTGTGGTTGCCCTTCGATCGTTACCGCGCACTACATCTGAAGCATCATCACGACGAGCGTCTGACCGATCCACTGGATGATCCGGAGTCGCGCTATCATTGCCCCGATACGTGGCAGCAGCTTGGGCCGATCGGGCAACGGCTCGTGCGCGCGCAATGCACGCTTTTGGGCCGGCTGACCATCGGTCCGTTTTGGGCGGTTGGCCGTTTTCTCTGGGCCGAGATGAAGTCGTTGGCCGCTGATGAGCCGGCGCGGCGCTCGCAGTGGGCGCAGCATTTCGCCGGCGTCGCGTTGATGGTGACGTGGCTGCACGCCGTTTGCGGCATGAACTTATGGCTCTACATGGCAGCCTTCGTGATTCCCGGCACGGCATTGATGCTGATCCGATCGTTCGCCGAACATCGCGCCGATGCCGACGTCGTCCGCCGCAGCGCCATCATAGAAGACTTCGGCCCGCTGGCACTCTTATATCTGTTCAACAACCTGCACGCCGCTCATCATGCCCGGCCGCAGATCCCGTGGTACCAGTTGCCGGCGTTTTATCGTGCCAATCTCGCGCTGTTTGCTGGCGGGGATCGC
>JANOOW010000111.1:0-10157 GCA_031421555.1 Hyphomicrobiaceae bacterium
GCAGCACCCGCCTTCTCGCCTTCAGCCAACAGGATGGCAATCGGCGTGTTGACCTTCACCTTCTCGGTGCCGGCGGCAACGAGGATCTGATGGACGACACCCTCGTCCACTGCTTCCACTTCCATCGTTGCCTTATCGGTCTCGATCTCGGCAATCACCTTGCCGGATTTGACGACATCGCCCTCCTTGACGAGCCATTTGGCAAGCTTGCCCTCCTCCATCGTGGGAGAAAGCGCCGGCATGAGGATCTGGGTTGGCATGTGAGATCTCAGGTGTTCAAGTGATTTCAGGGGCGATGTCGAGCGGCCATAGTGCCGTAACAGGAAATGGAACAGCGTCGAACGGCTGGGCCGCGACTTGGTCGACACCGTCGAATGTTTCCAATAGCAACCACTGCCCCTCGCGTAGAGCATAGGCTTCCAAACGTCGCGCCGTGGCATCGACGAACCACATGTGCGCGACACCGTAAGTCGCGTAGATCCGGCGTTTGGGACCACGATCGGTATTCTCGGTCGACGGCGAAAGCAGTTCGCACACCCAATCGGGCGGCGTCTCGACATACGCGGTGGCTGGCAGGTGCGGTAGCCGTTCGCGGCGCCAGCCGGCGATGTCGGGCACCACGACGTGCGGACCCTGGTGCAATTCCGGCTCGATCATGAAGACCCAGCCTCCCGGACCACCACGACCACTCTGAAAGGGGCCGCCGAGTTCCGACGCGACTGCGCCTTGCGCCATCGCATGTCCTGGCACCGGACGTGGATGGGTGACGAGACTGCCAAACAAAATCTCCGCCACGAGATGCGGGGGAACCGCTTCGAGGTCGGCGTAGGTTGCGCTCTGTCCGGCTGATTGCGCCATGCTCAACAGTCTATCGTTCACTCGACTGCCCGGTCGGGCCAGCCGTCTCGACTACACATAAACCACGGCCTTTACTGCCGCGACCACTTGGGCGGCGGTCGGCAGGGCTAGCTTTTCGAGGTTGGCCGCATATGGCATCGGCACGTCTGCGCCGGAGACCTTGGCTGGCGGTGCATCGAGATAATCGAAGGCCTGGATCGCTGCCTGCGCACAAATCTCGGAGCCGATCGAGCAGGTCGGCCAGGCTTCTTCCACGGTGACGAGCCGGTTGGTCTTTTTGATCGACCCAATGATGGTTTCCCAATCGATCGGGCGCAGCGAGCGAAGATCGATCACTTCGGCTTCGATACCTTCCGCCGCCAACGTCTTCGCGGCATCGAGGGCGTAGTGCATGCCGCGCGCGAACGATACGATCGTCACGTGGTTGCCCGGCCGCACGATTTTCGCTTTCCCGATCGGAACCAGCCACTCGGGGTCCTTCGGAACCTCGCCGGATTGGCCGTACAGCATCTCGTTTTCGAGAACCAGGACCGGGTTGGGATCGCGGATCGCAGACTTCATCAAGCCCTTCGCATCGGCGGCGTTCGACGGGCAAACGACCTTCAGACCCGGCACGTGCGCATACCACGACGAGTAGCACTGCGAATGCTGGGCGCCGACGCGCGCCGCTGCGCCGTTGGGGCCGCGAAATACGATTGGACAGCCCATCTGCCCGCCGCTCATGTAGAGCGTTTTTGCTGCCGAGTTGATGATCTGATAGATCGCCTGCATCGCGAAGTTCCACGTCATGAACTCGACGATGGGTTTTAGACCGGCGAGCGCCGCACCGACGCCGATGCCGGCGAAGCCCTGTTCGGTGATCGGCGTATCGATGACGCGCTTATCGCCGAACTCGGCGAGCAAGTTCTGGCTCACCTTGTAGGCGCCTTGATACTGCGCGACCTCTTCCCCCATCAAGAACACGTCGCCGTCGCGGCGCATTTCCTCCGCCATCGCATCGCGCAGCGCCTCACGCATAGTCTGCGTGACCATCTCCATTCCGGGCGCGTACTCGGGATCAGCAGGTGCCGTGTGCACGGCCGGCATCGGCATCGGCGCGGTGGCAGGTGCTGTTGCGGCCGATTGACCGCTCGACTGGCCGTTTGCCGCCGCAGCTGGTTTCGGCTGTTCGGCGCTCGCCGTTTCGCCATCGGCCAGGATCGTTGCGATCGGCGTGTTGACCTTGACGTGCTCGGTGCCGGCCGCGACCAGAATTGCGCCCACCTTGCCCTCGTCGACGGCCTCGACTTCCATCGTCGCCTTATCGGTTTCGATCTCGGCGATCACCATGCCGGACTTGACGGTATCGCCCTCCTTGATGAGCCATTTCGCAAGCTTTCCCTCCTCCATGGTCGGAGACAGCGCGGGCATCAGAATTTGGGTGGCCATGATGAATTTCGTCCGGGGTTTCGGTGAGCGTCGGATGTCAGGTCGTGGGATCGGCCGGCGGGTCGAATGGCCAGAGCAAACCAAGAGAAAACTTCAGTTCGATAAAGGGCAGTGGGGAAATCAGTTCATCTTCCGGCGTGAAAGTATCGACGAGCAACCAGTCCTTCGCTTGCAGTTTGAATACTTCCAACATGTGCGGCTGCGGACTACCCCACCACAAGAAGGGTACGGCTGCCTCAGAATAGACCCGGCGTTTGACGGATTTGACCACTCCGGAGGTCGCTGGAGTCAGTAGATCGAAGACCCAATCAGGGGGAACCTCGAACCACCATTTGTCGGGTGACTCCGCAAACCGTTCGCGCCGCCATCCTGCGATATGCGGCGTCACGATATTCGGCCCAAGGTGCAATTCCGGTTCGTCGATCACGACCCAACCAGTCAAGCGACTTGCCGGCCAATCAACTATGCCATTCGCGTCAAATGGTGGCTGGTTCATATTCGTCGAAGTGCCAGTGCTAACTGCACGTCGGCGCCCGTTACGCGGCGCAGGCCGGGGATGCGTTACCAGATGGCCAAACAAGATTTCGGCAACCAGATGCGGCGGCACCGCTTCCAGATCGGCATACGTTGCAGGTTTATGCGAGGCGTCGGCCATTGTACCTTCCACCCTACAGCAACACATCCGTATATAGTTCGGACACGTCCGGCTCGGGATCGTTCTGGGAGAATTCGGCGGCCGCGTTGACGGTCTCGCGGATCTGCTTGTCGATCGCCTTCAGCTCTTCTTCTGAGGCGACCTGGTGCTCCATGATGCGAATACGCGAGCGCTCGATCGGGTCGCGTTCCTCGCGCACCTTGTCGACTTCCTCGCGCGTGCGGTACTTGGCCGGATCGGACATCGAATGGCCGCGATAGCGGTAGGTCAGCATTTCTAGGATGTAGGGGCCATTGCCCTCGCGTACCCATTTGACGACGCGATCGCCCGCAGCCTTCACGGCGCGCACGTCCATGCCGTCGACCTGCTCGCCAGGAATCGCAAAGCTCAAGCCGCGCTGGGACAGATTGGTCGTCGCCGATGCGCGCTCGATCGAGGTCCCCATCGCATAGCGATTGTTCTCGATCACGAAGATGACCGGCAGCTTCCACAACTGCGCCATGTTGAAGGTCTCGTAGACCTGGCCCTGGTTGACGGCGCCATCACCGAAATAACAGAACGAGACGTGGTCGTTGCCGCGATACTTGTTGGCAAAGGCCAGACCAGCGCCAAGTGGCACCGATGCGCCGACGATACCATGGCCGCCAAAGAATTGCTTCTCGCGGCTGAACATGTGCATCGAGCCGCCCTTGCCACGGCTATAGCCGCTGCGGCGTCCGGTGAGTTCAGCCATCACGCCTTTCGGATCCATGCCGCAGGCGAGCATGTGACCGTGATCACGGTATGTCGTGATGACTTGATCGCCCTTCTTGCCCGCCATCTGCAGGCCGACAACAACCGCTTCCTGGCCTATGTAGAGGTGACAAAAGCCGCCGATGAAACCCATGCCGTAAAGCTGGCCAGCCTTCTCTTCGAAACGCCGGATCATCAGCATCTCACGATAGGCCGTCATTTCCTCCTCGCGCGAAAAATCGGCGATAGGCATATTGTTCGTGCCAGGGCTTGGAAGAACGGTGGTTGGCGGCCATGCAGCATGCGCCGACCCATTGGCGGACTGCGCGTTCGAGGCAGGGGTCCCGTGTTCGGGAAAATTAATGCCGGGAATCTCCCGCTTACTGTCCGTAGGCGCCATTGTATCTCCTTGCCCATAAGCCCCGCCAAGAGGCTGCGTGCTTACATCAGACTTTCGTATAACCTACACGAGCCAAGTGAGGCTTACCAGCAGCCAGCACAGATAAAAGCCCAGCCGGCAAATCGTTGTTTGAGTACGTTAAGGCCGATGCAGCGCTGCGGCAATCAGGGCTGTCGCAGGCGCACGACGATCGCATCGGAGGGCACATACCCGAGGACTTCGGCGGCGATCGAGGTGACCATGTCGGGATGCGGTTGCTCGGGTGCGAGCAGTGCGACGTCGCGGCGAAGTTTGGCGCGGACGGCCTCCAGGCGGCTGATGTTTTGCTCCAGTATGCTGGAGCGTTCGATCAGCTTCTGCCGAGCCTGGAAGCCGTGACTGCCATGCCATGCGTGATGACCGAAATAGACCGCGAACGTGAGGCTGCCAAGCAGAACAAAAGATAGCCTATGGGTACGTTGCATCGGTATCGTCGCCGGTCACCATGGGACATGCAAAAAACGCGAAACAAGGACGATCGGAGTGTTCATACTTGAACGCTGCCAACATAAGCCGAAGAGGCTTAAGGGGTGGTAAAGTTGCGGTGCGCTCCGCCCCGTGGGCGAAAATTAGTTCGGCGGTCAGCGCGAATGACGGATAACACTCGTTCCAGCGTAACGGGCGATGTCACCCAGCTCTTCCTCGATCCGGATGAGTTGATTATATTTCGCCAGCCGGTCCGAGCGCGATAACGAGCCGGTCTTGATCTGACCGCAGTTGGTCGCAACCGCCAGATCGGCAATCGTCGAATCTTCCGTCTCGCCCGAGCGGTGCGACATGACTGCGGTGTAGTTCGCCCGCTGAGCCATGTTGACGGCATCCAGTGTTTCGCTGAGCGAACCGATCTGGTTGACCTTGACCAGGATAGAATTCGCGGTTTGGCTCTTGATGCCCCGCGCCAAGCGTTCCGTGTTCGTCACGAACAGATCGTCGCCGACCAACTGGCACCTTGCGCCGATCAGACCGGTCAAGGCTTTCCAACCCTCCCAGTCGTCCTCCGACATGCCATCTTCGATCGAGATGATCGGGAAGCGTGCGACCAGATCGGCCAGATATTCAGCGTTTGCCGCGCTGTCGAATTTCTTTCCCTCGCCTTCGAGGTGATAATGCCCGTCCTTGTAATATTCGGTGGCCGCGCAATCGAGCGCCAGCATCACGTCGACGCCGGGCTTGTAGCCCGCCTTCTCGATCGACTTCATGATGAAGCCCAGCGCTTCATCAGCACTTTTGAGATTGGGCGCAAAGCCCCCTTCGTCGCCGACGTTGGTGTTGTGACCGGCGTCCTTCAGTCCCTTGCGCAGCGTGTGGAAGATTTCCGCGCCAACCCGGATTGCGTCGCGGCAGGTAGGTGCCGCCACCGGCATGATCATGAATTCTTGAATGTCGATCGGATTGTCGGCATGCGCGCCGCCGTTGATGATATTCATCATCGGCACCGGCAGAATGTGCGCCGAGGCGCCACCGACATAACGATAAAGTGCGAGCCCTGAGGTCTCGGCCGCAGCCTTCGCGACCGCCAGCGATACGCCAAGAATAGCGTTGGCGCCGAGACGGGCCTTGTTTTTAGTGCCATCGAGCGCGATCAGTGCGTGATCGATACGGCGCTGGTCTTCCGCGTCCATGCCACGCAACGTATCGAAGATCTCGCCGTTGACGGCCGATACCGCCTTGATGACGCCTTTGCCCTGGTAACGCTTGGGATTGCCATCGCGTAGTTCGTTTGCCTCGTGCGCACCGGTCGATGCGCCTGACGGGACGGCGGCGCGTCCCATCGTGCCATCCTCGAGAATGACGTCGACTTCGACGGTCGGATTGCCGCGGCTATCCAAAATTTCGCGTCCGATGATGTCGAGGATCTGGGTCATGGCGGATCTTTCGATTAACACTAAGGCGAATGGGCGTGGGGTTGTTTAGCCTCTCGCCCCGCGGATGCAACCGTCAATGGATGAAGCTGTTAATCCGCACCGGTATTGCGTCTCACACCGACATTCATGCTATTCGATCAACAAGAGTACAACTTAGCTGCGTATCGGGCTTCGCAGATAGATGTGACAGGCTCTTCTAGTGAGACAAAACCCATGCGCAAAGGATCGACTGCACTCGTCCTATTTTCGGGAGGCCAAGATTCGACCGTTTGCCTCGCGCACGCTTTGGCAAATTATTCGCATGTCGAAACTGTCGGGTTTACATACGGCCAGCGGCATGTTGTCGAGTTGACGGCCCGCCATGACATCCGGGCTGCGATCCCGGAGTTGTTTCCGAACTGGGCAAGCCGCATGGGCGCTGACCACGTTCTAAATATGCCAGCTCTGGGCGAGATAAGCGATACCGCGATGACGCGCGAGATCGCCATCAAGGTCGGTGCGAACGGGTTGCCAAACACCTTCGTTCCCGGACGCAACCTCCTGTTCTTCACCTATGCCGCAGCGCTGGGTCACCGCCGCGGGATATCGCGGTTGATCGGCGGGATGTGCGAAACCGACTTCTCCGGATACCCCGATTGCCGCGATGAAACGCTGCAGAGCTTGGCCCGCTCGTTGTCGCTTGGCTTGGATCGCGACATCATCATCGAGACACCCTTGATGTGGCTGGACAAGGCTGCGACCTGGGCGTTGGCCGGGAGGCTCGGAGGCACGAAACTGATCGACTTGATCATCGGCGCCTCGCACACATGCTACACAGGCGTACGGGGCAAGTTGCACGCCTGGGGATACGGCTGCGGCACGTGTCCGGCTTGTACGTTGCGCGAACGGGGATTTCAGAAATGGCAAGCCGGCAAGACTTGATAACAGGCGTCGAGCACGCGATCGCTGGGGCCTGGGAAGACGCGCACAAGGTCGCCCAATCCAACGAAACAGATCGCGACTATTGTTGGCTGCACGCTTGCCTGCACAAAATCGAAGGCGATGAAAGTAACGCTCGCTACTGGTATCGCCGTTCGGGCCATGCCTTCGAGGCCTTCGCAGATCCAAAAGCCGAGCTGGCAGCGATAAAAGCTGCCTTGACGTATTAGGCTCACCGCCAAGTAGCGGTGGCCGCATACGCTGGATTGCGCTAAGAGCTAGCCGATCTTCAACCCACGGGACCAACCCGAGCGCGCCATCTCGTTGCGCTATAAAAATCGGAGATTTCATGCACCTCGACCGCCGCACCGCGGAAGGTTTGGCATTTCTTGCCGCCTTTGCCCTTTGTATTCCCGCCGCCAATTGGCTTATCGGTAACGCTGGCACCACGTGCCTTCCCAACAACGGCCCTTGCCTCATCCCTGTTGCACCCGGCCTCAAAGCACCGAGCGGCGTGCTGATGATCGGCCTTGCGCTCGTGCTTCGCGACCTAGTGCAGCGGCGACTCGGCTTGCGCTGGTCGTTTGTAGCAATAGTTGCAGGTACCGCGTTATCGGCCCTGATCGCCCCGCCCGCTTTGGTCATCGCGTCGGCTGCTGCATTCCTCATTTCGGAGTTGGCCGACCTTGCCGTCTACACACCCCTCCAGCAGCGTGGCCTGGTCCTCGCAGTGGTTGCAAGCAGCGCCGCCGGGTTGGTCGTCGATAGCATCGTGTTCTTGATGCTGGCGTTCGGCAGCCTTGACTATCTCGCCGGCCAGATCGCCGGCAAGGCGTGGATGGTTCTACTCGTGATCCCGTTGATCGCTTGGCTACGGCGGCGTGATGAGCGCCTCGGTCTGACGCCAGCTTGAGGAGGCACAGATGATCAGCTCGACCAAGTTGGGCCAGCAGGTTGGCCTCCCCGCAACGCCAAGTGAAGCGGAACTCGACCGGGTGCCAAATCCGCATCCGGGTACAGCCTATGTTGCACGCTTCACCGTTCCGGAGTTTACCTCGCTATGTCCGGTAACGGGGCAACCAGACTTCGCTCATATCGTCATCGACTACGTGCCGGACGCTTGGCTGGTCGAGAGCAAGAGCTTGAAACTATATCTGGCGTCGTTTCGCAATCATGGTGCGTTCCATGAAGATTGCACGATCGCGATCGGCAAACGCCTGGTCGAACTGTTGGCACCCACGTTCCTGCGGATAGGTGGATATTGGTATCCACGCGGCGGAATCCCAATCGACGTGTTCTGGCAGACGGGCGTGCTTCCCGACGGGGCGTGGCTGCCCGACCAGGGGGTCGCAACATACCGCGGGCGCGGGTAGGTAGTTAGCACCCTGGAACTAGATGGCAAACTGAAGCGTTTCTGGATAGCCACGTGCGGGGGCTCAGCGGCTGTTGGAAATAACTGAGACGGATTCCCCATTCCAATTGCGTTGAAAAAGCGGACTACCCACCCTCAGGAGAAACGTTCAATGAAAATCCAAATCGCGATTGCCGGCGGATTGCTGGCGACGGGAATTCTCGCGTCAGCGGCCAGTGCGGCGCCGATCGGCAGCATTCCCAGGGACACGGTCACTGACGATGCTCCGCTCGTGCAACCTGTAAATGGTGTTCATCGTGCTTGTGGAAGAGGGCCAAACGGGTGGCACTACCACACCCGCCGCGGCGTTCGTGTCGTTTGCCGCCCCGCCCGGCCAGGTTTTCGGTACTGGACGTGGCGCTCCGAAGGCAACCGTAGCGGCTGGTGGCACTCGCGCGAGCGCCGCTGGAATTGATCTTTGTTGTTTTGACATGACGAGGCTGGAGCCGATCGGCTCCAGCTCTTTTTGTCAGTGTGCGGCTTCCGCGCGTGCGCGGCGCATGTCCGGCGGCACTGCTTCGTCCTGGATCATCGCGATGGCTTCGGCCAAATCCATAGTCACGTTTTCCTGACTGCCAAGCCTGCGCATCGCGACCTTCCCTTCCTCCGCTTCGCGACGGCCAACCACGAGCATGATCGGTGCCTTGGTCAGCGAATGCTCGCGCACCTTGAGGTTGATCTTTTCGTTGCGCATGTCGGTTTGGGCGCGAATGCCGGCCGCCTTCAGTTGCCGCGTGACCTTGAGCGCATATTCATCCGCATCCGACACGATGGTCGCCACCACCACCTGCCGCGGCGCGATCCACAACGGCAGGTGGCCGGCGCAGTTCTCGATCAGGATGCCGAGGAACCGCTCGAGCGAACCGCAGATGGCGCGGTGCACCATCACCGGTTGTTTCTTCGAGCCGTCGGCTGCGATGTAGAAGGCGCCGAAGCGTTCCGGCAAATTGAAGTCCACCTGCGTCGTGCCGCATTGCCATTCGCGGCCGATGGCATCGCGCAGCGTGTACTCGAACTTCGGGCCATAGAACGTGCCCTCGCCCTCGTTGATGCCGGTTTTGATGCGGCTATCCCGCGCCGCCATCTTTGTCAGCACCTTCTTCAGGATGCTCTCGGCGTGGTCCCACATCGCGTCGCTACCGACCCGCTTTTCGGGTCGCGTTGCGAGCTTGACCACGACCTCGTCGAAGCCGAAATCCTTGTAGACCGACATCATCAGGTGGTTGATTGACAGACACTCGGCTTCCAGCTGCTCCTCGGTGCAGAAGATGTGCGCGTCGTCCTGGGTGAAACCACGCACCCGCATCAGGCCATGCAGCGCGCCCGATGGCTCATAGCGATGAACGCAGCCAAACTCGGCGAGCCGCACGGGTAGATCACGGTAACTCTTGAGGCCGTGCTTGAAGATCTGCACGTGCCCGGGGCAATTCATCGGTTTGAGCGCGAACACTCGTTGATCGGCGGCCTCGTCCTTCGGGTTCATGAACGCCGTCGCCGATTTCACGGCAAACATATTGTCGGAGTACCAACCCCAATGCCCCGACGTCTCCCACAGCGACTTATCGAGCAACTGCGGCCCCTGTACTTCCTGATAATCTTCGGCGAGGCGGCGGCGCATGTAGGCGATCAGTTGCTGGAAGGTGGTCCAGCCGTTGGCGTGCCAGAAGACGACGCCCGGGCCTTCCTCCTGGAAGTGGAACAGGTCCATCTCGCGACCGATCTTACGGTGATCGCGCTTCTCCGCTTCTTCCACCTGGTGCAGGTAGGCGCTGAGTTCCTCGTCCTTGCCGAACGCAACACCGTACACGCGCTGAAGCTGAGCATTCTTCGCGTCACCGCGCCAATAGGAGC
>JANOOW010000112.1:0-12991 GCA_031421555.1 Hyphomicrobiaceae bacterium
CCTCACCGGTCAGATCGCGGTGCAAGATCTGATGGCGCTCGGCGACTTTCTGACGCTGCCTGAGGACGACCTGGCACTGGCGACCGTACTCAAGTCGCCGCTGTTCGATCTCGACGACGACGACCTTTTGACGGTTGCGCCCGAGCGCAAGGGCACGTTGTGGAGCGCCGTGATCGACCGCGCCAAGACGGATGCCCGCTTCAAGCCCGCCGCCGAAACGCTCAAGCGGTGGCGCGCCGACGCCGACTTCACCCCGCCATTCGAATTCTTCGCCAAGATCCTCGACAGCGACGGCGCGCGCGCCAAACTGTTGCGCCGGCTCGGGCCCGACGCAGCCGATCCGATCGACGAATTTCTCAACCGGGCGATCGCCTATGATGATCAGGCGCCGCCCTCGATGATCGGGTTTCTCACCTGGCTTCGAGGTGGCGTGCACGAGATCAAGCGCGACATGGAACAGTCGCGCAACGAAGTGCGTGTGATGACGGTGCACGGCGCCAAGGGTCTCGAAGCACCGATCGTGTTTCTGCCCGACACATGCTCGCCCGGCGCCAAACAGAAGCGGGCGAAACTTGTCGCCACTTCCGCACAAGCGTTGCCGAGTGGAACCGCGCCGCCACTGGTGTGGACGACCAAGGGGATGACGACGCTCGGGGCGATCAGCGAAGGACAAAATGTTGCAAAGCGCGCGGAAGAGGAAGAGCACCGGCGTCTGCTGTATGTCGCGCTGACAAGGGCACGCGATCGGCTCTATATCGCGAGCTTCGAGAACAAGAAAACGCGGCCCGCCGATTGCTGGTACGGTTTGATCGGCGAAGGTCTCTTCGATGTGATGAAACCTGCGATGGCAACCGATGGCGGTGCCGTGCTGCGCTACATTTCGTTGCAAACCAGTGAGCATGAGAAGGCCCGGCACGACGCGATCGAGCATGCGCCTGCTCAAGTCTTGCCCGCGTGGGCGACAAGATCTGCGCCGCGCGAGGTAACCCTCGTGATGCCGCTTGCACCCTCGCGATTGGCTTCACTTGAAACCGATGATACCGGTGAGCCGGTCGAGTTGCATGACACACCGAAAACATCGGCGAGTGCAGCCGATATCGGCTCACCCTCGCCGCTGACGTTGGCCAACGGCGACCGTTTCCTGCGCGGCACTCTCACCCACGCTCTGCTCGAGCATTTGCCGGCGTTGCCGCCGTCCACTTGGCGGCGCGTCGCGACGGAGTTCCTCAAGGCGCGGGCGGGGACGCTGTCCCATCGAACGCAAGCCAGCATCGTACTCGAAGCGCTGGCGGTGCTTGCCGATCCGGACTTTGCCGCCGTATTCGGAGCAAACAGCCGCGCCGAGGTTCCCATCGTTGGCGAAATCGAAAACCCGAACCGCAAAGGCCCCCGATTGCGCATCGCGGGCCAAATCGACCGGCTGGTCGAGACCGGTCACGAAGTCCTGATCGTCGACTATAAGACCAATCGCCCGCCGCCGTTGGAAGTGAGCGGAATACCCGCAGCCTATCTCTATCAGATGGCGTCATACCGGCTTGTTCTGTCGAAGATATTTACTGGCAAACCGGTGCGCGCGGCAATCCTTTGGACCGATGGCCCTCGACTCATGCAAGTGCCTGACGACGTCCTTGACGCGCACGCAACCCAGCTATGGACGCTCGATGCGGCTCGCCTTGACGGGTGACAGGTCCGAGCCTACTTAAGTTTCCACGATTTGAGGTGTTCGCCCCTGCGATCATCACCAGAAGCTCGTCAAGGAGAGCGATCATGTCCAATGCCCATGCCGTGTCCGATAAGACGTTCGACGCCGAAGTATTGAAGTCCACCGAACCGGTGCTCGTGGACTTCTTTGCCGAGTGGTGTGGCCCGTGCAAGGCCATGGCGCCAGCACTTGATCAGGTGGCGGCTGAAATGAAGGGTAAGCTCAAGGTTGTCAAAGTCGACGTCGACCAGAACCCCGAGATCACGATGAAGTATCGCATCCAGGCGATGCCCACGCTGATGATTTTCAAGAATGGCCAAGTCGCCGCGCAAAACGTCGGCGCGTTGGTGCAGAAGAAGAAGCTCGAAGATTGGGTCAAGGCTTCGATCTGAAGCTGATGCTGCACGATAAACGGTAGTGAGAATGCAGGTCCCGGCGCACTTCGCCGGGGCCTTCGTCGTTTAAATGGGGACACGCGCAATGAACATTCTTTGTCTAGGCGCTGGCGCAATCGGCGGTTACTTCGCCGGCCGTCTGATTGAAGCAAATGCTGCCGACGTGACGTTTCTCGTGCGCGAGGGACGCCGGGCTCAGCTAGCGCGCGATGGCCTGCGGATCGAAAGCCAATATGGCAACTTCGCCGTGCCGGTGACAACCTGCGCTGACGGCGAGATCAAGGAGCACGCCGACTTTGTCTTGCTGACCTGCAAGGCGTACGATCTCGACAGCGCGATCGAGTCGATCCGTCCCGCCATCGGGCCCGAAACGGCTGTTATCCCGCTGCTCAACGGCATGGCACACATGGAGACGCTGAATGCCGCCTTCGGCCAGAGCCGCGTGCTCGGCGGCATTGCCAAAATCGGCATCACGCTGCAGACGGACGGTGTGATCAAGCATCTGAACGAGTGGCGCTACATCACGTTCGGCGAGCAGGATGGCACGATCTCAAAGCGTGCGCTCGCTCTCAAGGCTGCGTTCGACAAGACCTCGGTGGTCGCCGATGCAGTGCCGAACATTAAACATCAGATGTGGGAAAAGCTGGTGCATCTATCGTCGCTAGCAGCGATGACGACGTTGATGCGCGCAAACGTCGGCGAGATCGCGCGTGCGCCGGGCGGAAGTGCGCTCATGCAGGACATGCTCAATCGCAATGCAGCGATCGCGACGAAAGTGGGTTATCCGCCAACGGCGGCTTTCATGGCGAACTTCTCCACGCTGTTCGCCGATACTACCGCCACGTACACCGCATCGATGCTGCGCGACATGGAACGCGGCGGCAATGTCGAGGCCGATCATATCGTCGGGTATATGCTGGCGTTGGCGGAGAAGTACGGCCTTGACCCGATGCTGCATCGGATCGCCTACGCCAATCTCAAGGCTTACGAGCAGCGCCGCGCCGCCGGCCGTCTTTAACCCATTACGCCTGATAATTCAGCCGCAGGCCGGGCCGCTCCCACTCGAACGATACGAGCTGGCCCGGACCGGACAACGTCGCGTAAGCGGTGCGCAACTCCGGACCGCCAAAGCAGATGTTGGTCGTATAGAGATCCGGCAAGGGCAGGTGGCGGATCGACTTGCCGTCGGGGCTGACGATGGTGATGCCGCCGTTCATCAGCGTCGCGATGCAGGCGTTGCCGGCTGAATCTACCGCCATCGAGTCAAATCTCTGGAACGCGCCGCCGGCTTGCGCGACGAGACGGCCACCGTGCGGGCTCGGCCAGGGCTCGCGTCTCGCTTCCCCTGGCGCAACGATATCCATCGCCCATAGACGGGCGGATTCGGTTTCGACGAAATAGAGGATCTTGCCGTCCGGCGACAACGCGCAACCGTTGGCGGTGATGGTGGGAAAGGCGATCTCCCTGATCAGGCTGCCGTCCGCCTTGGCGTAGTAGATGCCGCCGCGGTCCATGTCCCTGGCGCGGGTTTTACCTAGGTCGGTGAAGTAGAAACCGCCGTGAGAGTCGAAGACAAGATCGTTTGGCCCGCGCAAAGGATGGCCGTCGCACGCGGTATAGAGCGTCTCGATCTTCCCCGTGGCGAGGTCGACCCGCTCGATGCGTCCGCTGGAATAGTCAGCAGCTTGCCCGGTTGGACGGGTGCCGTACGTGGGGTCGTCCGTCCAACTGAATCCGCCGTTGTTGCAAACGTACATTTTGCCGTCTGGACCGAGCGCCGCGCCGTTCGGGCCGCCCGTCATCTGCGCGATCGTCGTCTTGGTGCCGTCGGGCGCTACGCGGGTGAGCTTGGCGGACCGGATCTCGACCAGAACGACCGAGCCGTCGGCCATCGCCACAGGCCCCTCGGGAAACTGCAGGCCGGTCGTAACAATTTTGAGATCTGGCGTCTTCATATGCGCTTCCCCTGCGAGTGGCTTCGATTGCACGCGCTTCCAACAAGGCCGAAGTCGTGCCACCATCCGGCGACAGTATCGTCGAACCGATGGCAGCGCGCCTGCACGGAATTCGCAGAGGTGCCAGCTAGTGGTTGCTGAGCAAGGGGGCAGGCTTCATGTACAGGTTCTTATTCTCGACAGGCAGCGTGATCTCCTCGCTGGTGTTCGGCGCCATCGCCATGGCGCTGGTCGGCATCTACTCGCCCGAGACCCTGTCGATGATGCTGGGCTGGGCGCGCAGCCTCAAGTCTTACCTCACGAGCACGGGTCTAGCGGCCAAGTACAACATCTGGCTTGAACTGATGCTGGAGGAGCGGCAGCTCCTGTTCGCGTTCTTCACGATCGCGACCCGCATGGTGATCTCGGCCATCTTCGATATTCTGCACGGCCTGCTGTGGCGCAGCGATACCCGCTTTCCCGGCCGGACGGGTTAACTCGTCGTTTAGAGCTGTTCCGTAAGGTTCATCGGGCGTGCCGCTTGTCGAGCGCATGGCTGGCCGGGGTGAGCAATACGCGACATGTGGCCGTTCAGGCGCAAGAGAACGCAGGGTCCTGTACGTGCCGGCGCGTACGGCGGGCTGAACTTCAGCGCGCTCGACGTGGCGTCCGATGTGCCCTTGTCAGTCAGGCGGCGCCGCGCGCTGAGTTGGCGGACCAAGTTCAAGCTATTCGTCGTCGGGCCTGCGATCGCGGGCATTGTACTGACGGCGGCGGCGGGTTTGCTGTTCGTCTACTACTCGATGACGTTTCCCGATCCGCTCTCGCTTCGTCACAAGGAACGTGCGCCGGTCATCCGCATTCTGGCATCGGATGGATCGAACCTCGCCGAACGAGGTGCCGCGCACGACTACATGCCGCTCGATCTTCTGCCGCGCCACATCATCGACGCCGTAGTTGCGACCGAAGACCGCCGCTTCTTCGAGCACAGCGGTCTCGATCCTTACGGATTGGTGCGTGCGATGTTCGCCAACGTGAGGGCAGGACGCTATGCCCAGGGCGGCTCGACACTGACACAGCAGCTGGCAAAAAACCTATTCCTGAATTCGGAACGCACGCTGAGCCGAAAGGTCGAGGAGTTGGCCCTGGCGCTCTGGCTCGAGATGCGGCTCAGCAAGGCAGACATCATGGAGCTGTACCTCAACCGCGTGTACTTTGGCGGCGGTGCCTACGGTATCGAGGCGGCAGCTCAACGCTACTTCGACAAGTCCGCACGAGCGTTGACGCTGGGGGAAGCAGCCGTCATCGCCGGTCTGCTCAAGGCACCGTCGAAGTACTCGCCGCTGTCGAACCCAGGAGCCGCACGTACTCGCGCGCGCGTCGTTTTGAAGAAGATGCTGGCCGCCGGTCTCGTGACGCCGGAGGCAGAAGTTGCCGCCGCCCGGCACATTGTGAAGTTTGCATCGATGAAGGCCAGCAAGGATGCGAACGGCGCCGAATATGCCGTCGACTTCATTTTGGAACGCCTGCCCCCGCTGCTCGGCAACGGGCATGCGGAGGTCATCGTCGAGACCACGATCGACGCGAAGTTGCAGCGCCGCGCGCAGGCGACGGTTGAGCGGGTGTTGGATCGCGAAGGTGAGGTTGCGCAGGCGAGCCAGGCAAGCGTCGTCGTGCTCGATACCGAAGGCGGCATCGCAGCACTTGTCGGTGGCCGGTCTTATCTCGAAAGCCAGTTCAACCGAGCGGCAAAATCTCGCCGCCAGCCGGGATCTTCGTTCAAACCGTTCGTCTATCTGGCGGCGCTCGAAGCTGGCATGACGCCGGACAGCACCGTCTACGATTTGCCCGTGAGCATCGCCGGTTGGAGCCCGCGCAACGAAAACGGCCAGTTCCGCGGCGCCGTGACGATGCGGCAGGCCTTGTCGCAATCGATCAACACAGTCGCTGTTCGTCTGCAATACGACATCGGCGTCAAGCGCATCGTGGCGGCGGCCAAGCGCCTCGGCGTCAACTCAGAACTGCGTCCCGGGCCATCGCTCGCACTGGGCACATCCGAGGTATCGTTGCTGGAGATGACCGGCGCCTACACGGCCTTCGCCAATAGCGGGCGCAGGATAGATCCGCACATCATCAAGCGGGTTCGAATGAGCTCGGGCCGTGTACTTTACATGCGTCCCCCGGTGCCATCGCAGGTCGTTATAGCACCCGTACATGTGGGGTCGATGAACGACATGCTCAACGCGGCGCTGGTGACGGGCACGGGCCGCCGCGCGGCACTCAGCATGCACCCGGCGGCCGGCAAGACCGGCACCACGCAGGATTTTCGCGACGCCTGGTTCATCGGTTACACCGCGCATCTGACAGGCGGTGTCTGGGTCGGCAACGATCATGGGCGCACTATGAATAACGTGCGCGGCGGCAGCCTGCCTGCCGTGATCTGGCGCGAGATCATGACGGTCGCGCACGAGGGCCGCTCAGTCGTGGCGCTGCCGGGAACGACGATCGCCGCGCCTCATTTACCGCGCGATCCACCGGTCGCAGCCCGCGCGCGCGAACGATCGCAGCCGATGGCCGGACCGAAACTACACGAGCAGCCGGATACCACGACTGCAGGCGCCCAGACGCGCGCGTCGATGCAGCCGCGCGAACGAATAGACGCTGAATTCGTGTCGCGGATGCTGGCGGAAGGAAAGGCTGCAAATGAAGCCGCAGCGGTTCCGCAATTTACACCTGACGCGCCACTGGACCGGCCGTTCCCCCGCTTCGCGCCGCAAGGCATCATGTCGCTTGGGGCGAAACGGCTCTGAAGGCTGCGTTTAGCAGCGCGAACCGTACCGGTGCAGATCGCCGCCTGAAATTTGAAGCCAGCGCTTGGCTTCGTCCGTCCGAGGCATCGTGCGGGCGACAAGTTTCCAGAACCGAGCGCCGTGATTCATCTCAGCCAGATGGGCGACCTCGTGTGCCGCAACGTAGTCGAGCACGAAGGCTGGCGCCATGATGAGACGCCAGGAAAACGACAAGGCCCCCGTCGTCGAACACGAGCCCCACCGGCTCTTCTGGTCGCGTACGGTGATGCGCCCGGCCTTCAGTCCGAGGTTATTCGCATGCCACTCGACACGATCGACGAGATCGCGTGAGGCTGCCTGCGCCAGCCAGTCACGCAGGCGGCGTGCGACATGCTCGGATTGCCCCGACACGGAGATCGCCTGCTTGCCGTCGACCGTCGTGCCGAGTTGCACGATAGGCGACCGGCGGCATGGCCCACGCTCGATGATGACGTGAGGTGCCCCGCGCAACGGTATCACCGATCCCGAACTGAACGGGATGTGCTCTGGCAGGTTGCCGAGCCTTTCGCGCACCCAATCGAGATGCGACGACAAGAAGGTGCCCGCTTGCGCGAGGTCGCAAGACACAGGCAGCGTCACGATCACGGATCGCGTCGTACGGCTGACGCGCAACGTCATGCGGCGCGCAGCAGGATGACGCCGTATCTCAACTGGGTCGTGCAAGCCTTTAATGGATAGCCGTTGCGATGACGACTGCGCTGTAGCGCGAAGCGGCCTCATTGAGTGCCCTCGTTCCATACAGTTCGACAAATTGTGGAAGCCGGCGGGGTACTCTACTGAGAACCTTCAACGACCAGAAAGCAGGTTGGCGAATAGTGTTTCGGTCATTGCTCGCAATGGCGAGAAAGAAATGAACGCGCCGACAAAACAGCTTATAGCAATTCTCCATCCCCCCACACCACACAGAAAACTCTATCACCCTCACCATGCGGCGACAGTGTGGCAGTCTCGCCCCACGATATGCCGTGGAGCGAGATGGTGAACCTATACGAGAGGAGCGGTGCCGTTGCTCAGTCTACCGAGCAACGTGCTTTCCGAGCGGATGCGCTTTTCTAAGCAGAGACGGAAGTTCCGTTGCTTTTTTCATCAGCACTCTTGCTGGCCGCTGGCGGTGCGATGCCGAACATGTTCTGCATGAAGATGTTGCCCGCCCACATTTGTGACCAAGCGTCGGCGGAACCGTCCATTGCAGGACGGCTGGCTACGGGCCTGACCGGTAGCGGCGTCAATACGCTCTGATTCTTGGCCGCCGCCTCGCTACGGAAGGCGGCACTCTGGTCCGCCGAGAACGAGAAGGCGGAGTTATCGTCGGCCGCATGGTTATCGCCTTTGTCGCTAGCGCGAGGCGTGGCATTAGCCCGAGTTGACTTCAGGACTGTTTCATCAGCCCGCGGATCGTGATGACGCACGAAGCGCGCGATCCGCGGCGCGATGTCCGAACGGAAGCGCGAACCGTTGAAGATGCCGTAGTGGCCGACACCTGGGCACTCATAGTGTACCTTGTCTTCGGCTGGGATGTTCGAGCACAGGTCGAGTGCAATCGCACACTGGCCAATGCCCGTGATATCGTCCTTCTCGCCTTCGACCGTCATGAGCGCGACCCGGCGGATAGCCGTCAGATCGATGCGCTGATTGCGATGGAACATCTCGCCCTTGGCGAATAGGTGGCGCACGAAAACCTGATCGATGGTTTGAATGTAGAACTCAGCGGTCAAGTCCATGACTGCGAGATACTCGTCATAGAAGTCCCGATGCTTCTCAGCCGAATCACCATCACCACGCACGAGGTGGTAGAATAAATCTTTGTGTGCCTTCATGTGACGATCGAGATTCATCGTCATGAAGCCGGTCAGCTGCAAGAATCCTGGATAGACTGGACGGCCAAAACCCAGGCTGGGCCATGGCACCGTGGTGATCACGTTGCTGCGAAACCACTCGGTCCCCTTGTCCTGTGCGAGCTTGTTCACCTCGGTGGGATTGATGCGCGTGTCGATTGGACCACCGGCAAGCACCATGCTGATCGGCACATGCGGATCGCCTTCCTGCTCCATCAAGGCGACGGCCGCGAGCACCGGGACCGAGGGTTGGCAGACCGCGAACACGTGAACGTCGCCACCAAAGTGCCGGAACATGTCCTGCATATAGACGATGTAATCATCGAGATCGAACCCGCCGGCGGCGACCGGCACGTTGCGGGCATCGATCCAGTCGGTAATGTAAACGTCGTGATCGGGTAGCAACGCTTCCACCGTACCGCGCAGCAACGTCGCAAAGTGACCCGACATCGGGGCGACGAGAAGAATGCGCGGATCCTTCGCGGCACGCGCTTCGTCAATGTCACGATGGAAATGCTTCAACCGGCAGAATGGGCGCTGCCAAACGATCTCTTCGGTCACCGCGACGCTAGCGCCGTCGACATTAGTCGTTTCGATACCGAATGTCGGCTTCTCGTAACGCCGGGTGGTGCGCTCGAAAACCTCGCAGGCAGCGGCGGCGTGCCGGCCCATAGAGGTGTGCGTCAGCGGGTTGAACGGATTATTGAAGAAGATTTTCCCGGCATCGGCGGCGGCGCGTGCCGGTTTCACCGCTGCATGACCGAGTTCAAACCACTGATAGAGCATCGATTAGCCTCTCTTGTGAGCAGCGTATCGCATCGGTGAACAGTGCGGATATATTGCAGCGCACTTCGTCAATTTACTGCGGTAAGCTCAACAGATGGATCAACATGGTCGTTCCATCGATCAGCTAAGTTACCGCACTGCAAAATGTTGCACCGATTCGGGCTGGTGGTCCGTTCAGAAATCGGCTGCTAGCGATCTCTGGTAGAATGGTAGCACGTAACAAGACACATATTGTGTTTTTTTTGCAACATGATCTGAGGTTGATATCGGCGGCATTTGAAGACCGTCGTTATTTGGTCACGATGCCGAGCCGTCCGGGGAGGGCTCACGCATGCGGCTTCGCACGTGCAGCAAGGCGGTTACGGGGTGAAGTAATCGACGGCCGCTGGAAAAGCCACGAGCCCAGCGAGGACGCCTAGCACCAGCGAGCACATGACAACTATGGTCAGCCAGACCAATTTGCTACGGTTATCTGGCGTCATGCGGCCAAAACCCGGCTGCGCTTTGTTTTGATCATTCATCGTCACAAGTGGTGAAGGCCGAAGGCATGTCCGAAAGTAGCGCGTCACTTAGCGCGGAGAGGATGGCACTTGATCCCGATGCCAGCCGGCTGCGGCTGCAAACGACGATCCGGTTGCGCTGGTTCGCAGTCGTGGGGCAGTTGCTCGCGGTCACCCTCGTGTACTTCGGGCTGGGCTTCGACCTGCCGATGGGGTGGTGCCTGCTCTTCATCTCCCTTTCCGCTTGGCTCAATGTGTTTCTGCGCCTGCGCTACCCCGTGCGGCATCGTCTTGAATCCCGACTCGCATCAATATTGTTAGCCTACGACATCTGCCAGCTTACCGCGCTGCTTTATCTTACGGGCGGCATCGAAAACCCCTTCTCGGTTCTGCTCGTCGCGCCGGTAACGGTATCGGCAGCCACGCTGCCCGCACGCAATACGTGGCTCCTGGGCGGCATAGCGCTTGCGGCATCTGCACTGCTCATCGTCTACCATTTTCCCCTGCCTTGGGCGTACGGACAGGCTTTCCTGCTGCCGGCGCTCTACAAGCTCGGCGTGTTCGCCGGATTGGCCTCGTGCATGCTTTTCATCGCGCTTTATGCGTGGCGGTTGTCCAGTGAAGGGCGGCAGATGTCCGCAGCCCTGGCTGCCACAGAACTTGTTCTGGCAAGAGAACAAAAACTGCACGCGCTGGACGGGCTTGCCGCTGCCGCGGCACACGAACTTGGAACACCGCTCGGCACCATCGTTCTCGTCGCCAAAGAGTTGGAGCGAGACACCCCGCCCGGCTCACCTCTCGCGGAAGATCTGGCGCTGCTCAAGAGCCAAGCACAGCGGTGCCGCGATATTCTGCAGACACTTACCCGCAAGCCGAGCGAAAGCGATCCGCTGCACGCCAGCTTGACGATCGGGCAACTTATCGAGGAGGCGGCAGCCCCGCATCGGGCATTTATGATCACGATCGAGATCGACGCCGGTGCCTACGTCGATGGCGCGAACCACGACGCCAACTCCGATCGCTTGATGCGGGAGCCGGTGGGAGAGCGGCGTCCAGGGATGATTTACGGCGTCGGCAATCTGATTGAGAATGCTGTCGAATTCGCCCGCTCAAAAGTTGTTATCACAGCTCGATGGAACGACCGCGAGGTGCTGATATCGATTGCCGACGACGGACCCGGGATCGCGCCCGAAGTTATGGAGACACTTGGCGAGCCCTATGTCACCACAAGACGCAGCGTCAACAAAGCGGACGAAGGGAAGGCAACGGGTCTTGGCCTGGGGTTCTTCATCGCCAAAACGCTGCTGGAACGCTCCGGCGCCAAGATCGATATGGCCAACCGGGACCACCCCGCGCGGGGCGCTATCGTAACCATAACGTGGTCGAGGCACCAATTCGAGGGTACTGAGCCTGCTTGGTCGGCGTTCCCGCGCGCAAACACGCTTACAGCGTCATCGCCACTGGCGTCTCCGCCCCGAAATGCTGCTGTTTAACCAACACGATCGACCGGCGCGAGGTAACCGAAAGATGATGGAAGGCACAGATGGGGCTTGGCGTTAGCTCATCATGCGCTATATCTCTTGGGTGCCTGGAGGGTACCAAAGTGGCCGAAGACCTATCATTCAAAAAAGACGAGCTCCCGGAAGACGTTTCGCTGGTCCTAATCGATGACGACAAAGCGTTCGTTCAGCGCCTGGGCAGGGCGATGGAAGTGCGCGGGTTCGAGGTCCGCATGGGCCACTCCGTAGCCGAAGGATTGGATCTCATTCGTCAGCGCGCGCCGGCCTTTGCCGTGGTCGACATGCGGTTGGAAGACGGTAACGGCCTCGACGTGATCGCAGAGTTGTCGCGTATCCGGCCCAACTCGCGCGCCATCGTGTTGACCGGTTACGGAAACTTTGCCACCGCCGTATCGGCGGTGAAGCTCGGCGCTGTCGATTATCTGGGCAAGCCCGCCGACGCCGACGATGTGACCGATGCGCTGCTGGCGCCGTCCAACGCCAAAGCTGCGCCGCCGGAAAATCCAATGTCGGCGGACCGGGTTCGCTGGGAGCATATTCAGCGCGTGTATGAACTGTGCGGGCGCAACGTCTCGGAAACCGCACGCCGCCTCAATATGCACCGCCGGACGCTGCAGCGCATCCTTGCCAAGCGCGCTCCTAAGTAGGTCACTCGTTCCAATTTCGATCAAGGTGAAGCTCGGGATCCGACAGGCCTAGAAGCCGCATCGCCCCGAGCCGCGCTAGCCGGTTGACCAGAGCCTTGCGTCGCGCACTGGCTATCGTGTGCACCCGCGCATCGCGAAGCAACTCGCCGCCGAAGCGGTCGGCAACAATCAGACCCGTGTCCGCTGGCAACAGGTCCTGAGGAAAATAGGGCCCGACGGCGAAGAACAAGCGATCGCAGAACGCGCGGTATTCCGGCCACTTGTTGTCCGACCGGAAATCGTCGACGCTGGATTTGATTTCGATGATCCAAATCTCCCCGCGCCCGGACAATGCAGTGATGTCGGCACGCCGTCCGTTCGCCAGCGAAACCTCAGGTAGGGTTGCAAAGTTGTGCGACAGCAGAAGCCTTCGCGTACCACGCGCGATATCGGATGCGGCCTGTGATTGGCGGCCATCGATCAAGCCCGTGCTACCGGGCATTTCCGAGGGTGTTACGATCGGGTTGGTCATGTCTTCGCCATTAGCCGGTGACAGAGCCGGTTGAAAGCCGGTTTGAAGAATTTGGCAGTAGGTTTCCGCCAGCGCAGCGGAGCAAGAAGGGGCGGCGGCTATGATCTTCAAATGGGCCAAGGGCGGCAAAAGCGATGCGCCGATTCCGGGCGTAAACAGCCAAACCTCAGCCTCGAACAACCCCGGTGAACTACATCTTCCGCTCCTGGCATCGGCCCTACGCCGCACCGTCGATGCCGACAGTCTCGGCTTCAAGACCACTGCCGACCTCGTACCGATCGACGGGCTTATCGGCCAGGACCGCGCCTTGCG
>JANOOW010000113.1:0-12388 GCA_031421555.1 Hyphomicrobiaceae bacterium
GTTGGGACGCGGCCAATTCGCGCGTCAGGACGGCCGCACGCGGCTTTCGATCATCTACACGGGCTTCCTCGGCGACAACGAGAACATCCTGTTCTGGGTAGCGCAGTTCCTGTCGGAAGCTCTGCGCTTCTGCCAACGCAACCCGAACGATGAACTGCAGGCCGTCGTCATGTTCGACGAGGCCGATCTCTACATTCCAGCCAATGCAAAGCCGGCAACGGCCGAACCGTTGCAGAGCCTGTTGAAGCGAGCACGCTCGGCCGGTCTGGGCATCATGCTCGCGACCCAGTCGCCGGGCGATCTCGACTACAAGAGCCGCGATCAGGTGACGAGCTGGTTCATCGGCCGCGTCCGTGAAGACACCGCGCTCAAGAAGCTGCGTGCGGCGTTCCAGAGCGAAAGCGGGCTCGATCCCGCGCGCGTGCTGCCAAATCAGACGGTGGGCGAATTCCACCTCGTGCAAGAAAATCATGTCCGCGCGATCAAAGCACAACGTTCGCTGATCATGGCCGAGCAGGTGCCTTTTGATCGCATTGAGCAATTGGCCTATGAGACCAAGGGCCAGGACGAGAAGCAACTTCGTCTGTTCGACATCGCCTGAAGCGAGCTTGAAATCGATGCGAGCGAGTCACAGTTAAGCAACGTTCGCTCGATGATGTTCGAAACACTCTGAGTAAGCATTTCCCCGTTTGGAAATTTAGCAATCAGGCAATCCATTTCGGGGCAATTTTTATTCGTCACATCAAAGGTATTGGATCCGGCTGCTTTGTAATCCACCGTATTAGCCAATCCTGCATATAAGCCGGCAAGGTGACAAAATAGCTGTGGCGAAAACTACTCATGTCATGTATGCTGATTGTCAAGACTACTGTTGAGGGACTTTAGTCTAAGGCGGTGGGCCGCTCATTTTGGCTCCTGTCATCTTTGTAAGGTGGTCGCGTGCGGGAGTATTGATCATGGTTGCGAAACCGTTTGTAATGATGATTGTAGCCACACTGTTGGGTCCTGCACTCGGCATCGGACTATTCGTCCTGATGCAGTCGCAGTGACACCCAGCATGCCCTGCAATACCTGCGGCTGACCGTCAGCCGCCAAGCTTCGGCTATTCACCAGCCCACTCAATTATTCCGTCGCTTTGGAAGATTACTTTACCGGTGATACGGTGGCGTTCAGCCCCGTCACCGTCAGGTCTTCTCTTTCATGTTGCCCTCAGCACTCGATGACTGTTTCGCGCACGGCGAACGACGCCTTTTGCATGCTGAAGCACTGTCGCTGCTGCAAGCACGAATCGTTCCTACAAATGATATCGAGCGCGTGGAATTGGCCGCAGCTGCCGGCCGTCGTTTAGCGGCGGCAATCGTGGCCGACGCCCCTGTCCCCGCCCATACCAACGCTGCAGTCGATGGGTATGCTTTCAGCTACGCCACTTATAATCGCGGCATGGGAACATCGTTTCCCGTTATGGGCCGGTCAACCGCTGGTCACCCGCTGGCGGTTGAACTCGCTCCTGCAACGGCCGCCCGCATCTTCACCGGCGGCGCAATGCCAGCTGGCAGCGACACCGTCGTGATGCAGGAAGATTGCCGCCTCGATGGCGCAACCGTCGTCATTCCCCCTGGACTGAAAGCTGGCGCCAACGTTCGGAAGGCTGGCGAAGATGTGGCCAGTGGAACGATCATGTTCGATGCCGGTCACGCCTGCCGTCCGCAGGATCTTGCAGCCCTTGCCTCGCTCGGCCGTGGCTACGTTTCATGCTTTCGCCGATTGCGCGTCGGCATCGTGGCGAGCGGCGACGAAATCGTTGCCGCTGGCGCTGGCGCGCTCGTTCATGGCAACGTTTTCGATGCCAACACTCCGATGCTCGAAGCCCTCGTGTCACTGGCGGGCGCCGAGCCCAAAGGTTTGGGCATCTGGCGCGATGATGCAGAAGCGATCCACCGCAATCTTGCCAAGGCAGCAGAGGGCTTCGACGTGATCTTGACGACGGGCGGCGCCAGCCGTGGTGACGAGGATCACATGGCTGCCGCCCTCGGCGCGCTCGGTTCCCGGCACTTTTGGCAGCTGGCGGTGAAGCCTGGACGGCCGATGATGTTCGGCCAGATCAAACGTGACGATCCAGACGCAATACCGTGCATCGTCGTCGGCCTGCCCGGCAATCCGGTCGCCGTGTTCGTGTGCTTTCTGATGTACGTATTTCCCCTTTTGCAACGGCTTGGTGGCGGTCGATGGCAGGCGCCGCGACGCTACAAGCTGCCAGCCGTTTTCGATTTCACCGGGCGCAAGCCGGGCCGCCGCGAGTTCTGGCGCGGTATGCTGGTCGAGACACCGCATGGCCTTGCCGTCGATAAATTCGCCCGTGACGGCTCGGGTCTGATCTCTGGACTATGCGCTGCCGGCGGCTTGATCGACATTCCCGAAGACGCGGGCGATGTCGCCCGAGGCGACTTGGTGGACTTCATTCCGTTCAGCGAGTTCGGGATCACGGGCGGCTAGCGGGTATCCGCCGCAGATCAGGCTGGCGTAACCGGCGCCTACCTGGCCAACACCGCCCTTGACACCGGATGCCTTGATGCGCGACCAGCAACTGCGCTCACAATGAGAGAAACGCGTTGATCGTAGTTTTCGAGAAAGATGCCCGATGGCAACAGCCCTGGTCCCCCATTTCGCCAACGACAAGGGTGCGGAAAAGATCTTCGTCGGGGTCAAGGAATTGCAGTGCATGGGCACGCGGCCGCCGTTCGATCATCCCCATGTGTTCCTCGACATGGGCGTCGACAACCAGGTGTTGTGCCCATATTGCTCGACGCTGTACCTGCACGATGCGCGTTTGGCTGCCACCGAGAGTGACCCGTCTGATTGCCTCGTCGTCGTCAAAGCGACGTGAAACCGGGCACCGCCGCGATCGCCGGCGGCGGCATCGGTGGACTTGCAGCGGCTCTTTCGCTCTCCGGCCGAGGATGGCGCTGTCACGTTGTCGAACGCCGGCCTGAACCGTCCGAAGCGGGTGCCGGTATCCAGATCGGCCCAAACGGCATGCGCATTCTGCAGCGTCTAGGCGTTGCCGAAGCCTTGGCACCAACCGCTGGCATCCCGCAATCGATACGTATGCGCGAAGGGTATTCAGGAGCAGTTCTAACGGAGCTGCCACTGGGCGATTGGATCGATAACCGCCACGGCGCGCCCTACTGGACCGCCCATCGCGCCGATCTGCATGCAGCCTTGATGAGCCGGGTGGTTCAACGTGGGAACATCGAAATCTCCTGCGGATTTGATGTCACCCGAATCGATGCCACCGCAAACGATGTGACGGTTCACGCAGCCGACGGCCGCGTTGCCGAAGCCGGCATACTGATCGGCGCAGATGGTATCAACTCGTCGATCCGCCGCCTTGGGTTCGGAAGCTTTGATCTGTCACCAACCGGACGGGTGGCGGCGCGCGCGGTTATCACCAACGACCGAGCCGTTACGCAAGCGTTCGGTCACCACGTCGGCGTGTGGTTGGCGGTCGGCGCGCACGTCGTGCAATATCCGGTGCGCGGTGGTTCAGAGCTCGCCCTCGTCGTCGTCACACAAGATGCATCGCGCCCCGTTGGCTGGAATACCAGCGTCGACGCCGCTACCATTCTCGCCAAGGTGACGGGCCTTGCGCCCGGGCTGCGTGCCCTTTTGGAGAGGGCAAGTGCATGGCGGCAATGGTCGCTGGTGACCGCGCCGACGCTCCAATCATGGTCGCTGGATCGCGTCGTACTTCTCGGCGATGCAACGCAACCCATAATGCCCGTCCTGGCGCATGGCCCGGTGTTGGAGCTGGAGGATGCCGAAGCTCTTGCGAATGCGCTCGACACCGAAATCAATCACGCGGCGGCGTTCGCCGCTTACGAAACCGCCCGCCGCCCACGCAAACGGCGCGTGCAAGCGGCAGCGGCGCGCAATGGCAAGATCTACCACCTGCCGGGCCCACTGGCCGCCGCTCGCAATCTCACGCTGCGCACCGTTCCTGGCGCACGGTTGATGGCATCCTACGATTGGTTGTACGGCCACAAGCCTTGAGGATGGGCCTCAAGTCTTGGCATCGCTCGTCTTGGCGCCGTCCATCCTGCCATCGGTCTTGAATGCGCGGGCCAGCGCTTCGGCAACGCGCACGCTGTCGAGATCGTCCTTGTGGATGACGTCGGCGGCACCGGCGGTCATCAGCAATATCGTGCGCTGGCGATCGGCCTCGCCACTCACCACGACGATCGGGCCTTCATATCCCGCGCGGCGCAGAAACGGGATCGTGTGGGAGGCATTATCGTTCGGTTTCAGATAGTCGTCGAGGAAGACGATGTCGGGTTTGCGCTGGATCACGCAGTCGAGCGCGCTGCCAAGGGTGGGCGCACGGCGGATCGTCAGATCGTAGCCGAGCATGACATGCAGCGTCGCCCGCAGACGATCGGCATCGAATGCCTCGTCCTCGACCATCAGCACATCTTCGACTTTGGGGAGCGTTTGACGAATCTTCGTCGCGTCGCTCTTGCGCGCTAGGAAATCGCCACCCGCCCCTGAGCCACCTGAACTCATCTGACGCCTCCAAACTTGCCCGGCATCATATATGAGATTTCATGAAACGCGAAAAGTGACCGGAAACCCACACGCGGCGGACTAAACCTTCAGCGCCAGCGGCCAGCGCAGTGTGAATGTCGTACCGCGGCGCAACATGGGGTCCGATACGAGTGTCAGCGTTGCACCGTTCGTTTCCACAGCCTTGCGTACCAGCGCCAAACCAATGCCGCTATTCCCCGTTGCCGCAGTGACGGCGATCGTGCGGAACGGCTGGAATATAGCGTCGTGCCATTCCGGTGCGATGCCTGGGCCATCGTCGGCGATTTCGATATCGAGCGCGCCGTTGATTAGGCGCGCGGTCACCGTTATGTGTCCCGCGCGCTGATCGTGGTGGGCAATCGCATTGGAGATCAAATTGCGTAGAATGAGGTCGAGGGGTGCTGCGTAAGTCTCCAGCACCGGCCATATGCCGGACACCGTGATCGTCATGCCGGTATCTTTCGGCATCGATCCGGCGATGCTGTTTATGAGCGCGCCGGTATCGATGTTGTCGAGCGCTTCCGTTTGCCGTCCAATTCTCGAGTATGCGAGTAGATCCGTCAGCATGCGCGACATGCGCTGCGATTGCGCGCGGATCTGCGCGACGTGCGCTTTGGCACCGCCACCATCCGCTTGATCGAGCGCGCGTTCCAGATCTTCGGAGAAGTACCGCATCGCCCGCAACGGCGCTTTGAGATCGTGACTGATGATATAGGCAAACTCGGCGAGATCCCGGTTTGCTCGCGTGAGTTCATCATTGACGGCGGCCAATGCGCGCGACTGCTGCGCCAATTCAGCCTCGACGATCATGCGGGCACGAACCTGCTGCGCTAGCCCGACTTCGAGATCGCCGGTCGATATCACTTTTGCGATCAATAAAAGGAACTGCTGCTGCGGTGCCAGCCAGAACACATGGAAGTTCAGGCGCGGGCCGTTGCCATCGGCGGCGGCCATCGCGACGTTCGGCATTTCGAACGGCGCCTCCGGCTTGCTGCGCAGGTCCCGCAGCTCGTCTTCGAGACCGAACAACGCCATGACTGAATCGGTCACGCGTTCGCCGATCGGCGCGAGAGCCGACAGTTCGCCATAGCTTTCGATCGCGCGCAGATCGGCATCGAGCCACACCAAACCAAAGAACTTGTGACCGGCCAGCAGCTCGCAAGCCTCGATCAGACGTGCCCCCGGAGCTTGCCGTTCATGCACGGCGGGCAACAATTGCGGCAAGCTGTTGGAATGCATCTTTGACATATTGCCCCGTTTTTGCACTCGTCAGCACGACTGGTGCACCGGCGGACGTCAGAGCGTGCGGCAGCACTGGCGCAGCGGACGCGTCTAGAAGGTCGATCTTGTTGACGATATACGTCACCGGCCTGCCGGGAAAGGCGTCCATGAAGCCATTGCCGATGTGGGCGGCCGCATCGATCGTGGCGCTGCGATTGACGTCGCTGATGACGATCGCCGCATCTGCCTGCCGCGCGTAGACGTGGCGGAAAATCGTGTCGCCGAAATTCCCATCCGTGTCCCAAACGACGAAATGGAACGGTCCATCGACGGGCGATGGGACCACCTCATAGCGGTAGATGTCGGTACCGATCGTTGCTTTGTAAGCGCCATCGAACTGATCGAAAACAAGGCGGCGTGCGATCGACGTCTTGCCGACGCCGATTTCGCCCAGCAGCAGGATCTTGGCGATCCGCATGTCTATTCCGCCGCCTCGCCCTCGAAGCCGATCTCGAACTCGACGCGCCGGTTGGGACTTTGCGCGCCGACGTTCGGACTGATGTCGACGCCCGACGCCCGGCCGATCGCGACCATCGACTGGCGCGGCACGCCCTTCTCGACAAGCGCGTCGAATACGCGTTGTGCCCGCGTCTGGGCGAGTGGTCCGTTGCGCGACTGCCCGCCCCGATCGTCAGTGAAGCCGACGATACGCATGAATGCACCCGACTCGCGGATCAGTTTTGCCGCCGCATCGATCGTCGATTGCGCCACTTGAGTATTGCGGAACTCACTGCCTTCCGCGAAAAACACCGCGTTCGCTCGCACCCACTTTTCCAGCCGCTCCCGAGCTGTCGGTTGCGTTGGGACAGGTGCTGCCACCGGCACGGGCTTGACGCCAGCCGACTGCGAGACGGCAACGGCCGTCGCGGCAAGCTGTTCGGCCGCGACGCCCAATTCCTCGGCGCTTTCGGCAACGTCGTTCGGCGCGGCATCGGCGTGCGGTGCGGCTGCACCCGTCGAGCCGCGACTAAGTAACGTTGCGAGATCGGCGCTGGCGGACTTGAGTTGCTCGGATATGCCGTGCATCGGTAGCGACAGAGACGCGAGCTGGGTCATATCGATGTTGCCGCCGATGCGCGCCTGCAGCCTCCTCAAGTCAGCCAGCGATCGCTCGATGTTCGCTTTTACGGTGCGGGTCGTCGTTCTCGCCACCACATCGGTCAGCGCGAGATCGAGCCGGTTGAGCTCGGGGATCGTCTGCTCCAGCCGGCGTCCTGAACGAGCCATCGCACGCCTAACCGACGCGCGCAGAACCTCCCCTTCGAAGCCCGCGAGGTCACGCTTGACGCTGGTCAACTGAGGCTCGAACTCCGCGAACTGATTGGGCAGAACTGCCAGCCGATCGGTAATGCTAGAACTTGGCAGCGCAGCGCGGAGGCGGCCGATCACATCGGCCTTCGATGAAATCGTCGGCACGAGACCCGAAATCGTCACCTCGCTACCGCCCGGACCGACATCGAGCTGGGTTGGATATCCGGCCAGTTGCGTGGACGCCTCGACCGTCTGCAACGCAACGTCGCGTACGCGCGATGTCTGGTACCGGGTATGAAAATTCCAACCGGCAAACAGCAGCAGCGGCAACAAAACCGCGATGATGATCGCCTTCAGCGGATTGAACCCCTGCCCGGCCTTGGCTGCGAACTCTTTGTGCTTCTCGCTCACACGCTGCCCGAGGCTTTGGGCGAGCGGCGCCAGCAACCCGCCTGGCAGTTTCCCCGGATCGTCCGCCAGCGCCTTCTGGTTGCTTTCGATCAGACGGACGAACTCGTCGTCGAGAATAGCTTCGACGCCCGCAGGCGCGCCGCCACGGCATTTGGCCGCGAGCAGGCACGTCGATGACGAGCGCAGATACATGCAAAACTCGTCGAGCTCGAACGTGCGCAAGTTGCCGCCGTTGTCCTTCAGCGCTTGCGCCGCGAAATCGTTGATCGCCGTCAGCACGCCGCTCAGGTGGATATCGATGTTGGAAGGAACGCCGGCGCCTTGCGCCCCATCCGGCCAATGCTGCAGAAGCTCGCCCGAGCCGCGCCGGATCAGAAACAGCTCGACCACCTCCAGCTGCTGGGTCTCGGCCAGCGCCAGGTCGGCGACGGAATGACCGGTCATCAGACTGCGCATGCGCAGCATCAGCGGGTTCGATCCGCCCGAAAGCTTGCGATTGATTTGATCGGTCAGATCCTTCATCGCGCTGGCGATATAGGCTTTGACCAGGCGGCCGGTGATCGGATAGAGCGCCTCGACCATCTCGTCCTGGCTGTTGCGCAGCTCGGTCTTGATCGTCCTGACGACGAGCGGTGCCATCGCCCGCGACATCTGGTCGTGACGCGTGACTTCGGCCTCGCGCAACGCGCCATCGAGCACGCTTGCAACGCTCGAACGGAAGCGCTCCTCTGAACCGGCGCGGTCGAACAGCCCTTCGACACGGCGCGCCAACTCCAGCCGCGATGCCGCTTCCGCTGCGACCGATGCCTGCAGCGCCTGCGCCAGCTCTTCGCGGCTCGCTTGCTCACTGGCGGCGACACTGGCCACGCGCCCCTGCAGTTCCGAGAGCGTCGCGTTCTCACGATCGAACAGCAGTTCCTTCAGGCGGCTGACATTTTGCGACATGGGTTACCTGAACTTCACTCTCGCGGGATGCGGCGAACGTGCTCGCCAAGCGCTTGAATTCCGCGCGCCAATTCATCGAACGTGCTGCGCCGCTCCACCTGGCTTTCGCCGGCGTAGGCATCGAGCCTGGCTTGCAAAGCATCGAGCCTCCGATGCACCTCCGTATCCAAATCACGAATGCGGGCTTCGAGCTGGCTCGTCCGCTGGTCATGCTCGCGCTGGAATTCGCCGAACAGGAGATCGCGGATCTGATCCATCTTCTCGTCGGCCACATCGCGGCCGTTGCCGGCATTTCTGTTCTCACCCGGTGTCATCGCATTCATGGCACGTACCGTCCGATTTCGATTGGCCGCATGCGATTGCAAACCCGCGGCCATTCTTCAGTCCGTTTGATAAAGCGGTAAACAGCTTGAAAGTCCAACCCTTGCGCGTAGTTGCGGCAACGACCGCATCATTTCGCGAAAGTGTGGCCGTATACGCCGCGCAGCTCAGCCTTTTGCACCTTGCCCATGGCATTCCGGGGCAAGTCGGCGACCGCGAACACGCGCTTGGGCAGTTTGAACTTTGCCAGCCGGCCTGCGAGATGCGCGATGATCTCGGCTTCCAACGGCAGCGTCGCACCGGGCAGTGGCGTGACTACGGCAACGACGCCCTCGCCGAAGTCAGCGTGGGGCACACCGATCACGGCCGATTCCGCTACACCCGGCAGTGCATTCAGTTCGTCCTCGATCTCCTTCGGGTAGACGTTGAAGCCGCCGGTGATGATCAGGTCTTTCGAACGGCCGACGATGCTGACACGGCCGTCGGCCGCCATAACCGAAAGGTCGCCGGTGACGAAGTAGCCATCTGCGCGAAACTCTTCCGCCGTCTTTCCCGGATTGTTCCAGTAGCCCTTGAAGACGTTCGGCCCCTTGACCTCGAGCACGCCAACCTCGCCTGCCGGCAGGATACTTCCACCATCGCCCGCGATGCGCACCGAAATGCCGGGCAGCGCGTAGCCCACGGTTCCTGCCTGCCGCTCGCCATCACGATACGGGTTGGATGTGATCATGCCCGTCTCTGTCATGCCGTAGCGCTCAAGGATCTTGTGGCCGGTGCGGGACTCGAACTCGACGTGCGTTTCGGCCAACAGTGGCGCCGAGCCGGAGATGAATAGCCGCATGTTGCGGCAGTGCTCCGGGCCAAACGATTTGTCGCCGAGAAGCCGCGTGTAGAATGTTGGCACACCCATCATTGCGGTTGCTTCCGGCAAGGCTTTCAGAACGGCCGCGAGATCAAATTTTGCCATCCAGATCATGCGTGCGCCGGCTAGCAGGGAGGTGTTGATAGCCACGAACAAACCATGAACATGGAATATCGGCAGGGCATGCAAAAGTACGTCGTTCGCGGTAAAACCCCAGGATTGCTCCAACGTCAGCGCATTTGACGCCAAGTTATGATGCGTGATCATTGCGCCCTTCGACCGGCCGGTAGTGCCGGAGGTATAGAGGAGCGCTGCCAAATCGTCGGGCGCACGGGCGACAGTTACATGCGACGCCTCGTGCGCTTCTGCCAGCGTCGCAAGCGAACCGTGACCGTATTGATCCATCGTGTCGACGTTCGCCACCCCCGCCTTGGCGGCGATTAGTTGTAGTTCGGCATATTTCGAAGGATCGACGACGAGCAGCGCCGGCGTCGCATCGCCAATGAAATACTCGAGCTCGGCTGAAGTATAGGCGGTGTTCAACGGGTTGAATACGGCGCCAGCTTTGAGACAGGCCAGGTAGAGCAGAACGTTTTCGATTGATTTTTCGACCTGCGCCATTACCCGGTCGCCAGGCTTCACACCACGCGCAACCAGCGCGTTTGCCATGCGGCTAACCTTATCGCCCAGCTGGCCATAGGTGATCGTTTTCCCCCCGGCGAGCGTGAATGCAGCATGCGAAGGCCGCCCGGCGAAGCGTTGCTCGAAATGGCTATAGAGGTTGGCATCGCCCGGCATGATTATTGTTCCTGGTTCAATCCTAGATAGTTCCGTTACAGGATCAGGCGAAAGGCCGTCAAATAAACCTGCATGGCGGTCAGCCTATCCTGCTTCGGCTGAACTGCTCGAATTGCATGACATGGCGGTTGTATTGCAGGAGTTTTCGGGCGACGGTCACGCTCATCATTTCCGCCTCACCTGGAGAACCGCTCGTGACCGATCTCGCTCGCCTGACCGCTACCGCTGCCATGAAACGCCTCAACAGTGGCGACCTCACATCCGAGCAACTGACCAAGGCTTGCCTCGACCGTATCGCCGCGCGCGAACCGGAGGTGAAGGCTTTCGCCCATATCGATCCGGACCATGCGCTCATGCAGGCACGCGCCGCCGATACCGCGCGGAAATCCGGCAAGGGCGTTGGCCCGCTGAACGGTTTGCCGGTTGGCATCAAGGACATCATCGATACCGCCGATATGCCGACGCAGAACGGCTGCGAATTCTTCAAGGGCCGCCAGCCGGACACAGACGCCGCCTGCGTTGCCGCCTTGCGCGATGCCGGCGCGATCATCATCGGCAAAACCGTGACGACCGAAATGGCGTCGACCACACCTGGCGCGACCTGCAATCCGCACAACCTTGGACACACACCGGGTGGCTCATCGTCAGGCTCTGCCGCGGGCGTAGCCGATGCAATGTTCCCGCTCGCGCTCGGCACGCAAACCGGCGGATCGGTGATCCGGCCCGCCTCGTTCTGCGGCATCTTCGCGCTCAAGCCGACGTTCGGGCTGATTTCACGAACGGGCGTCACCATGCAATCGCACACGCTCGACACGGTGGGCGTGTACGGCCGCTCGGTCGAGGACTTGGCGTTGATCGCCGATGCGCTATCGGCCTACGACCCGCGCGATCCGGGCAGTTACCAGCGCAGCCGGCCGAACCTCGTTCGGGCCGCCGCCGAGAAGGTGCCGGTGAAGCCGTTGTTCGCCTACGTCAGGACGCCGGCGTGGGATCTGACCGACCAGGTGACGAAGGATGCGTTTGCGGAATTGATAGCCGATCTTGGCGATCAAATCGAGATCGTCGACTTGCCCTCGCTGGAGACCGCGGCGGCGAATGCGGCGATCGTCCAAGCCGGCGAGAACGCCGCCTATTACGGCGCGCTGGCAGATCAGGCTGGCCGTGCGATCAGCCCGGCCTTACGCGCCCGTATTGAAGCTGGCCGAAAGGTGACCGCCGAAACCTACATCGCCGCGATCATCGCGCGGGAGGAGGCTGCTCATCGCATCGACCTTCTGCTCGCGTCATACACGGCAATCCTGACGCCAGCCTCGACCGGCCCGGCACCGAAGACCTTGGCATCGACCGGCAACCCGATCTTCAATGCGCCGTGGACCTATCTTGGCCATCCGTGCGTGAACGTGCCGATCCTCGAAGCCGATGGCCTGCCAATCGGCGTGCAGCTTGTCGGCGCACGCCGCGACGATGGCCGCCTCCTGCGAACCGCCCGCTGGCTCGCCGAACGCTACGCCGACTGAGGTTGCCCTTCCGCGCGCGGCGGCTGACTTTGCTTCCGCGCATGCGGCGGCCGATCTCACTTACCGTCGCATCCGGCCGGCTCTGCGAAGCAGAGTCGGATGCGACAACTAATAAGTCGCGCGGCCACCGGAGAGATCGAACACGGCGCCGGTGGTGAACGAGTTGTCAGCGGACGCCAGCCACGCCACCATTGCCGCTAGCTCCTCGACCTTAACAAAGCGGTTGCGCGGGATCTTCGACAGCATGAAGTCGATGTGCTGCTGCGTGATCTGATCGAAGATCGCGGTCTTGGCGGCGGCAGGCGTCACGGCGTTGACGGCGATATCGTAGGACGCCAGCTCCTTGCCGAGCGATTTCGTCAGCGCGATCACGCCCGCCTTCGACGCGGAATAGTGCGCGGCGTTCGGGTTGCCTTCCTTG
>JANOOW010000114.1:0-4297 GCA_031421555.1 Hyphomicrobiaceae bacterium
GCGGTGCCGTAGGTTGGGTCAAGTGCTTTTTTGCGCGCGACCCAACATGATGCCCACCGCCCGCGGATGTTGGGTCGCACTTCGTTTGACCCAACCTACAAGACGTCCGATCGCCAGTGATTTGCGCCGCGAGCTAGCCGGTCGTGCGGTGGGTGTACGGTGCAATACGCGCAAGCGCGCTATTGGCACCCTACGGATCTTCCGTAAACCCACTCGCCCGGCAGCGCGATGCGCTCCGGGGTATGCCAAACGCAAAAAGAGCCACCCGAAGGCGGCTCTTTCCGTTTGGTTCGATAAGTCCGCGATATCAGAAGCGGATGATCGCGCCCATCATGACAGCATCAAAGTCTTTGATGTTGGCTTCGCGCGATCCAGCGATAGAACCGGTCGCACTGGTGTGAACTTCCGCGCTGAAGTGGCGATAGGAAACATACAGATCCATCGCGGCAGCGGCGACTTCCTGGTTGATACCAATTCCCCAGATGTCGACGTTCGATGAAGACAGGCAACCTAGACCACCCTGGACGCCAGCTCCTGGATTGGTGTTCGTGCCAAGTGCAGGACCAAAGTTGCAAGATACGCCACCGCTGCCACCGACACTAGCGCCAGCAGCAGGGGCTGTAGAGGCGCCCGTATTCGTGCCGTTCGTCAGGCCTGCTCCTGTTTCATGACGGGCGTATTCACCGTAGAGCGTGGTCTTGCCGATGCCAAACCAGTTACGTTCGATACCACCGACGATCTGCCAGTATGTATCTTCGTCTTGAACGTTGGTTCCCGCACCAAACTGATTCCGGTACAGTTGCTTACGGTTTTCATCGGTGTACTGGGCATAAGAACCGTTGAGGAACAGGCCGGTCGGAACGTGCATGATGCTGGCCGAACCGCTGATCACATGGCAATCAACCGCCGAAACGTTGACGTTTGCTGGTGCCAGATCGGCGCACTGCGAGCCGTCTGAACCCGTCTTGCCGACGTTGTCATACTGCTGCTTGTAGCCGATACCAGCGGCAACACGGACGCCATTGAATTCGCCGGCATAACGTATCGCGGTATCCCAGAAGTCATCTTCACCCCAGGCCGACGACGTCGTGAAGCCCATGTACGTCGGCGAGACGTAACGTACAACAGTGTTGCGATCGCCGTCGATGTTCCACGCACCAGCGAAGCTTGGTGTGATGGAGTTCCACTTGTTGGTCGACAGCGTGCCGTTGGCATTGCGCAGGAAGAAGCCGCCGATCCAGGCGTCGCCCGAACCAACCGTATTCAAGTTGGCAAGGTTGATTTCGGTGATGCCATCGGTTGCGGACGAGGTCTTACCGACCCAAACGCGACCGAGCTGCTTGTTCTCCAACCACCAGGCGCTATGACGAATGTCAAGCTGGTTGGCGTTGGAACCGCCGCCTGGCGTGGTCTGGTTGCGGCTGCCGGAATTGGCGTAACGAGCGCCGATCTCAAGCAGGTAACCAGCTGACCAGTCATTGCCGATTTTCGCGTCGCCGACGAAGCGGAAGCGCGAACGTCCGTTGTTGTTCGAAACAACGTAGATGTTGTTCTCGTATCCATCATCCCAGAAGATGATAGCTTCGTTTACCTGGCCCGAAACCGTGAGCGAAACCTTGCGGTTGCCCTTGCGGGCGGTCGTGGCTTCGAGCTCGGCAACGCGCTCTTCGAGATCGGCGCAGCAGTTACCACCGAGATCGGCAGCAAATGCGCCCGAACCAATCACCGACGCGATCGTAGCGATCGCGAGGCGGCTGGTTGTCTTCTTAAGGCTCCCAGTCATTCGATATTCTCCAGTCTGTCTATTTCAGTTTGGGTGCAGGAAGCAGCACGCGCTGCCCGGCGATGAGCCCCGTGTTCGGATCGAACGGCACGCACGCGCGTGAGCGCACGCGGTTGGATCCGAACGCGGACAACTGACGCTACTGAACTGACGCTTGAGAGGTACAAAGTGCGACGAACACTGCTCGCCGGGCTTGCTCCCTGCGGATCAGTCGTTGGGCGATCAACCCTTCGACCATGTGATCCGGGGCGGGGCGCCCCTGTCGCACGACTCGTGACAATGGATATTGGATAGTGCAGGGCGTGCCACCCGGCAAACGGCGTATTCGATTTCCCCAGCCGTTTGGCCGTGTCTGTGACGCGAAAGCCACGAAAAGCATCCAAGACACACCTAGTTTCGCGTTTTGTTCTAGGTTTGGCGAAAGCTGCATACTGGCACGCGGATGCTGAAGTTTGCGTTCACAGGCAGAAAACAGGTTTGATTACCCGGCATGAGATTTGGTGATGAGCAAAAATCGAGTCGCAATGGCCGATCGGCTTTGGCTGAAACGCAGAACGGCGACCTCGTAAGGCCGCCGTTACTCGCGCGTGAAGATCTTTCGCGACGTCAGCCGAACTTGGGATCCAGTTCGCCCTTGGCATAGCGCTTGGCCATCTCCGCGACGGTAATGACACGCTTGATCTTAGCTGCCTGGCCCGCCGTGTTGAACTCCTGCAGGCGCTGCTTGCAAAGCTTCGTCATCGCTTCCATCGCCGGCTTCAAATACTTGCGCGGATCGAACTCGCCGGGCTCTTCCGACAATACGCGGCGGATCTGACCGGTCATCGCCATGCGGTTGTCGGTATCGATGTTGATCTTGCGCACGCCGTTCTTGATGCCGCGCTGGATCTCCTCGACCGGCACGCCCCAGGTCGGCTTCATCTTGCCGCCGAACTTGTTGATGACGTCCTGCAACTCTTGCGGCACCGACGACGAACCGTGCATGACGAGATGCGTGTTCGGCAGTTTCTGATGGATCTCCTCGATCACGTTCATGGCAAGCACCTTGCCGTCCGGCTTGCGCGAGAATTTGTAGGCGCCGTGGCTGGTGCCCATGGCGATTGCCAGCGCGTCGACCTTGGTCTCCTTGACGAACTTCACGGCTTCGTCGGGGTTCGTCAGCAGCTGGTCGTGTGAGAGCTTGCCCTCGGCGCCATGCCCATCTTCTTTGTCGCCCATGCCGGTTTCGAGGCTGCCCAGCACGCCCAACTCGCCCTCCACCGAGATGCCGCCCAGATGAGCCATGTCGGTGACGGCCTTGGTGACGCCGACATTATAATCCCAATCCGCGGCCGTCTTGCCATCGGCCTTGAGCGTGCCGTCCATCATCACCGACGTGAAGCCGGATTGGATCGCGGTCATACATGTGGCGGGCTCATTGCCATGGTCGAGATGCACGCAAACGGGGATGTGCGGATAGATTTCCGTAACCGCGTCCATCATGTGCTTCAGCATGATGTCGTTGGCGTAGGACCGCGCACCACGGCTTGCCTGGATGATCACCGGCGCATCGACGGCGTTCGCCGCCTCCATGATGGCGAGCGCCTGCTCCATGTTGTTGATGTTGAATGCTGGCACGCCGTAGCTGTGTTCCGCGGCATGATCGAGAAGCTGGCGAAGGGTAATGCGGGCCATGGGGAACTCCAATAAACGTGAAGTGAAGCAGCACTAGCTGGTCCATTGACAGCACGGTTTAACCTGATTGGACGATGTAGGCCAAGTGGCTGTTGAAGTTCGACTTGCATCGGTAGTGGGGGCCATGCTCAATTTGTGCAAGTTGAGCGGGGGAAGCAATGTTTTCAGGCGTAGAGTTGCTGTGGTCAATCGTCGAAAAACTTTGGCCTGGCGTGGCTGGTTTTGGTTTAAAATGGTGGTGGGACCGCAAGGAAAGGAAGAGGCAGGATCAACAGATTGAGAGTCTGAACGATCAGATCGAGGATGCGGCGAAGAAAACTAAAAGTGCAGTGACTGATGCCCACGCATCTGCGGACCAAAAAATGAAGGAGCAGCTCGAAAAATTTAATGCCGAAGCGGAAACAGCTTACGGGAAACTTGCAATTGTGCAGAAGGAAAATGGTGTTGCACGAGACGAGCTCGCAAAATTGAGAGCAATACTCGAAGAACGCGACGGTGTATTGACAGCGGGCCAAGCGCGACTCGACGCACTTCTGGACCGGTTGAAAGGCTCAGAAGCAAGCCTTTGGCAAAGTCAAAAACCACGCCCTCCATTCGAAAATTACAATAGCCGCGTAGCTCGAGAGCCGGTGCTCACCAATGGACCGGCTCGGCCGGTGGTGCTGACGTTAGTCAACTATAAGGGCGGGGTCGGCAAAACAACTACAACTGGCAACTTGGCAGAGAGATGGAGTACCCCTACGACTCCTCCATGCCAGAGCGCCAATTCGCATTCGTCATTAACACGAACCGGTGCATAGGATGCCAGACCTGCACGATGGCGTGCAAGTCCACCTGGAC
>JANOOW010000115.1:0-7227 GCA_031421555.1 Hyphomicrobiaceae bacterium
CGCCGGCTTAGGAAGGGTCACTCGCGCGCGCCCCAAGATCCACGGTCGGTGCGCATTATGTTTGGGTCGCGCGAACAGCTTCACACAACCTTGTCTGCGACGAGGTGAGGGATGTGGCACGCGTGGGCCGCGTCACGCGCCGCTTGCGCGCCTGCCGTAGGTTGGGTCAAGCGGAGCGCGACCCAACATCCACGAGCGGTGGGCTTTATGTTGGGTCGCGCGAGCGCTGCCCAACATCAAAGAGCGGTGGGCGTTTGCCGGGTTGCGCGAATGCGATGTGGCGAGTAGGCAGCCCTAATGCAGCTTCAGCTTAGGCCGCACCACTTGATTGACGTGGCCGACGGCGATCAGGGCGATGCCTTTCAACCAGCCGTGGATGCCGATCAGGTGCATGCGGTACAGCGACAAATACACCCTCCGTGCGAGCCGGCCTTCGATCGCCATGCGACCGCCAACGAGATTGCCCATCAGACTGCCCACGGTGGAAAACCGGCTCAGCGAAACCAGCGAGCCGTGATCCTTGTAGACGAACGGCCTGAGCGGCTTGCGATAAATCCGCGCCTTGATGTTATGGAATGCGGTCGTAGCCATTTGATGCGCCGCCTGGGCGCGCGGCGGCACCAGGCGGCCGTCGTTCGAGGCAGCAGCCACCGCGCAACAATCGCCAATGGCGAAAATGCGTTCGTCGCGCGTCGTCTGCAGGGATGGATACACGATCAACTGATTGTTGCGGTTGGTCTCGAGCCCGCCGATGCTGGCGAGAAAGTCCGCGCCCTTGACGCCGGCCGCCCAAACATCGAGATCGCCGCGCACCAGCGAGCCGTCCGCCGTTTTCATGCCGGCCGCCGTGACTTCCGTCACCTTCGTATTGACCCTGACGTCGATGCCGAGCGCCTTCAGTTCGTCGTGCGCGGCCTGCGCGAGCTTCTCCGGCAAAGCCGGCAGAATGCGCGGGCCGGCTTCGATCAATGTCACCTTCAACCGGGTCTCGTCGAACACCTCGAGCCCGTAGTAAGCGAGCGCCGAGGCGGCGTTGTAAAGCTCGGCGGCAAGCTCGACCCCCGTCGCGCCGCCACCGACGATGACAATATTGACGTGCTCGTCGGCATTGGGATCGGCGGTCATGGCGCGCGAAACGCGCAGACAATGGTTGAGCAGCTTCTGGCGAAACCGATCGGCCTGGGCCCGATCATCGAGAAAAATGCAATGCTCGCGCGCGCCAGGCGTGCCGAAATCGTTCGACACCGAGCCGACCGCCAACACCAGATAATCAAAGCGGATGCGGTGACGGCCAACGACTTCCTTACCGTCTTCGTCGAGGATAGGAGCGGTAACGATTTGCCCTGCCTCGCGGTCTATAGCCTCCAGAGTGCCGTCGAAAAATCGGTAGCCCCAGCGATAGGCGTGATTGCGATAGCCGACCTCATCGAGGTTGGCGTCGAGTGATCCGGCGGCCACTTCGTGCAGAAGTGGCTTCCAGATATGCGTTCTATTGCGGTCGACCAGAATGATGTCGAATTTCCCACGACCGAACTCCCGGCCGAGCCGCGCTACAAGTTCGAGCCCGCCAGCGCCGCCTCCTACGACCACGATTTGGGTCTTTCTGGAGTCGGGAACCGCTCGTGTCTTCGATGCTGTCATGGTGATCTATCGCCTTGCCTGCGCAGCTTGCGCTTCATCGTACGACGGCAAAAGCGGCAAGGCCACTCGACAAACCGGCGGGCTGTTGCGGATCCACACGGCGATCGGCCAACGCGTCGGCTACGCCGCAAGCGGCGTGCAATCAGCACTCGCCTTCAATCCGCGAATGGCCGCTTCTAGCTCGCTGGTCAGGCTGGTGATGGTGTCTTTGCCCAGAGGCAGCCGATCGGTTGCTATCGGCGCGCCGAAAGTCAGCCGCACGCGAGGACGGTCCATCAGATGCGCCATCTGCATTTGCGCGGGCCCCTCGTAGAATGCGGGCACTAACGGCACCCGGGCCTGCAGTGCGATGGTGGCCGCGCCGCGCTTGAAGGCGGTCATCTCGTTGTTGCGCGAGCCGCTGGGGAAAATCAGCAGCACCTCGCCTTGCTTCAACGCATCGACGGCGGCCTTGATGGAGCTTGGCGATGGATCCGAACGGTTCAAAGAAATTGAGCCGGCTTGCTCCATCACCCACTTGGTGATCGGCGACGCGAACAGCTCCTGCTTCGACATGTGCCGGATGAGACGCGGATGCACGGCGTAGGCAATCCACAAACCATCGGCCCATCCGACGTGATTGCAGGCGATAATCGCGCCGGTGCCGCCGGGGCGAAGCAGCTCTGGTTGATTGACGATTTCAGGTCTGCCGACGCGGCCGAACAGCATCTTGAGCCCGGGGGCGACGATCTTGAGCATGTTCATGAAACGAGCGTAGCACTTTGCCGGTCCCGGTAGTTGCGCTAATTCAGATGGTAGGTCATCCACCGATCCACCTTGATATTCGTTGTCATCTCGGCGCACCCTGCGGTTGATTGACAAGAGGAACGATCAATGCGGCTCGACGGCAAAAAAGTGATCATTGTGGGGGCTGGGCAGAGTCCCAGTCTCGACGAAGCGAATCCGGCTATGGGCAACGGACGGGCGACCGCACTTCTATTCGCCCGTCACGGCGCCGATGTGATGTGTGTCGACCGCACGATCGAGGCTGCCGCTGAGACAGCGCAACTGATTGGAGTTGAGGGCGGCAAAGCCAACGCGCACGCTGCCGACGTCTCGCGCGAGGCCGACATGGCGGCCATGGTGACAGCCGCGCACAAGCAGTGGGGCCGCATCGACATTCTACATTACAATGTCGGTGTCAGCCTGGGTGGTGGCGACCAGTCTCCGCTGGAAATTACCGAAGCGGCTTTCGACAACGTGACCGCGATCAATCTGCGCGGCTTCGTCATGGCCTGCAAGCATGTGCTGCCGATCATGCGTGATCAGCGCGCGGGCGTGATCCTGTCGATCTCTTCGGTGGCCGCACTTTCAAGTACCTACCCAACCGTTGCCTACAAGACGACGAAGGCCGCGATGATCGCCTACACCGAACAGATCGCACGGCATTACGCAGAGTTTGGTGTCCGCGCCAATGTCATTCTGCCTGGCCTGATGGATACGCCCATGGCCGTCGACACGCGCGCTCGCGAATGGGGCAAATCCCGCGCCGAAATCGTGGCTTTACGCGACGCCAAGGTGCCGCTTCGCCGAAAAATGGGCACCGCGTGGGACGTCGCCTACGCCGCATTGTATCTCGCATCTGATGAAGCAAACTTCGTCACCGGCGTGGCACTGCCAGTTGACGGCGGCGCGCTCCTACGGTCGGCGGATTGATAAGGAGCCCCATCCGAACATTGACAAATCTTGGGAAATCGGCATTCTTTGTCAGATGATCCACGCCGCGCCATTCCTCCGACGTACCATCGACAGGTTGCTTCCGCGACTGCGATGAGGATTTGCGCCCAGGTCCTACCCGCAGGCCGCGCTCATGCGCGGCTTTTTCAGTTTTGATCTCTGGTTACGGATATCGCTCATGTCAGCTCACGCCTTGAAGGTTACCACTCCCACCCCGCCGAATGTCCCCGGCTCGCCGCACGTTATGCCGACCTATGGACGTCAGGACCTCGTATTCGAGAGAGGCGAGGGCGTCTGGCTTATTGCTACCAACGGCGACCGCTACATGGATTTCGCCAGCGGCATTGCGGTGAATTCGCTAGGACACGCGCATCCGCATCTCGTGGCAGCGCTCACCAAACAGGCACAGGCGCTGTGGCATACCTCGAACCTCTACCGGGTGGCCGGGCAAGAGACGCTCGCCGACCGGCTGTGCGCGAACACCTTCGCCGATAAAGTATTCTTTTGTAACTCGGGCGCCGAAGCCTGCGAGGGCGCGATCAAGGTTGCACGGCGTTATCATCACGTCTCGGGCAACCCCGGGAAGAAGCGCATCATTACCTTCAAGGGGGCGTTTCACGGGCGGACGCTGGCGACCCTCGCCGCTGCCGGCAACGAAAAGTACATGGAGGGCTTCGGACCCGACATGCCGGGCTTCGACTGCCTGCCGTTCGGCGATCACGATGCCTTGCACGCCGCGATCGGACCCGAAACCGCGGCTATCATGGTCGAGCCTATCCAGGGCGAGGGCGGCATTCGCGTCGTCCCCAACCAGTGCCTCGTCGGCTTGCGGGAACTATGCGACAAACATGGCCTGCTGCTGATCCTCGATGAAGTGCAATGCGGCGTTGGCCGGACGGGCAAGCTGTTCGCCTATGAGGCAGCCGGCATCAAGCCGGACATCATGGCGATCGCCAAGGGCATCGGCGGTGGCTTTCCGGTCGGCGCGTTCATGGCGACTGCGGAAGCGGCGAAGGGCATGGTGCCTGGCACGCATGGATCGACGTTCGGCGTCAATCCGCTGGCGATGGCGGTCGGCAACGCGGTGCTCGATGTGATCCTGGAGCCGGGCTTTCTCGAAGCCGTACAGCACAAGGCGCTTTATCTCAAGCAATCGCTCACCCGCATCCAGGACGAGAACCCTGGCGTCGTGGAAGAGATCCGCGGCCACGGCTTACTCATGGGTGTGCGTTTCAATGCGAAAGTACCTGCGGGCGATGTCGTGAAAGCGTGCGCCACCGAAAAATTCCTCACCGTCGGAGCTGGCGACAACGTGGTGCGCATCATCCCGCCGCTCACCGTGACGGAGGCCGAGATGAGTGACGCCGTGAACCGTTTAGGCCGCGCGATCAAGCACGCTGCTACGCCCGCCGCCTAATCCCATCACTTTACCCGGAGGTGGCTAAGCCGCCATGAAACTCAGTCCCCAGCCCCCTCGGCATTTTATCGATATCGATGCCATCGACGCGAGTGTCTTGCGCCAAATCGTCGACAACGCACATGCGATGAAACGCGCCGGCAAGCGTGTGCCGAAGCACCTTGCGCCAACCGATATCGCCGGCCAGATACTGCTGATGATTTTCGAAAAGCCGTCGACCCGCACGCGCGTGTCTTTCGACGTTGCGATGCGCCAGCTCGGGGGGCAGACGATCTCGCTCAATCACGCCGATCTGCAAACCGGGCGCGGCGAAAGCGCGTCTGACACGGCCAAGGTTTTGTCGCGCTATGGCGATGCCATCATGATCCGCGCGCACAGCCATGACCGCATCATGGAGCTCGCCGGCAACGCGACGGTACCGGTCATCAACGGCCTGACCGATCGCAGCCATCCGTGCCAGATCATTGCCGACATCATGACGTTCGAAGAACGCTCGGGCAACATCAAGGGCCGCAAGATCGCATGGGTTGGTGATGGCAACAACGTCGCGGTATCGTGGATGCAGGCAGCTGCGCGGTTCGGGTTCGAATTGCGCATCGCCTGTCCGGCTCAGTTGAAGCCGGATCGCGATGTAATCGACTGGGTGGCTAAAGAAGGTGGCAAAGTCTTCATCACGGACGATGCAGCCGACGCCGTGAAGGGTGCCGATTGCGTGGTGACCGACACGTGGGTTTCAATGGGGCAATCGGACGAGACCCGCCGCAAGCAGTTGCTCGGCCCCTACGCCGTCGACAAGGAATTGATGAAACGCGCCGCCAAGGACGCAATCTTCATGCACTGCCTGCCGGCATATCGCGGACACGAAGTATCAGCCGAGGTGATCGATGGGCCGCAATCGGTCGTATTCGATGAGGCGGAAAACCGCTTGCACGCGCAGAAGGCAATTCTTGCCTGGTGCCTCGGTGCATAACGAGTAGAGACGATATGTCAAAACAGCAGCCTCTCAACTTGACGGAGAGCGTTGTCGCGATCTCCGACGATCTGGTGCTACCGTTCCACACCGGCCAGTCTGGGGTATCGGGACGGCTGATCAGGCTCGGGCCCGTTGTCGACGAAATCCTGAGCCGGCATGACTATCCCGAGGGCGTGAGCGTTGCGCTCGGTCAGGCAATTGCGCTGACGGCTCTTCTCGGCACCGCGTTGAAGTTCACCGGCAAGCTGATCCTGCAGACCAAGTCCGATGGGCCGCTCGGCTTCCTCGTCTCGGACTTCGAGGCACCAGGGCGCTTGCGCGGTTACGCGGCGTTCGATGCAGAGCGCACGTCCAAGCTGGCGGCGACGGATCAGGGCGCACTGCTCGGCTTCGGCCATATGGCGATGACGATCGATCCGGGCGGTTACCTCGACCGCTATCAGGGCATCGTCTCAATGGAGGGCAAACCGCTGACGGTTGCTGCCCAGACCTACTTCCGCCAGTCGGAGCAATTGCCGACATTCATCCGGCTGGCGGTTGCACGCCACTACATCGCCGCCGAGAAGAAGTGGGCGTGGCGTGCCGGCGGTCTGATGCTGCAGTTCGTGTCACCGGAGGGTGGCATCCAGCGAACGCCGTCACCCGAAGAGGAGGAGGCCGGCGGATTGATCGGCGAAGACACCGATGACTGGCAACGTACCGTCATCCTTGCACAGACTGTGCAGGACCACGAGTTGCTGGATCCTACGCTCGCGCCCGACCGGCTGCTGTACCGGCTGTTTCACGAGGAGGGCGTTCGTGCACACGACGCTGTGCCGCTCGCCGGTTACTGCCAGTGCTCGGCCGAGCGCGTCGAGACGCTGCTCATGAGCTTCGGCCCCGAGGAGCTAGCCGATATGCGCGAAGACGATGGTGCTGTCGCCGTCACCTGTGAGTTCTGCCGCAGTACCTACCGCTTCACCGACGCTCAGTTGAAGTGACAAGGTTTGATGGCAGCCGGCAAGCGCGTCATGATGCTAGCGCAAGCCATCGACACCTTTGATCTCGCCGGTCGTCAAGCCGCCGATGCGGGCAGCGGGTCGGCCGCTGTCGGTGACGGCAATCGCGACCAATATTTCGCCAGCGCGGGGGGCATCGGCGATGCGAACTTCCATCGCGTCGAAATGACTGCGCACGTAGGCCGCGTCTTTGTGGCCGAGCGGCACGTCGATGGCTGTTCCCATGCCGCCCATCTTTTTGGCGGACGGAATAAGGGCTGCACCTTTCGTCAAAACAGCGCGGACGGGTGTGCCCATCTTCGGGTGCAAAATCGCTGCGGCATGTTCCAACTCGCCACCGTCGCCGACGATGGCCGCCTTGCCGTAGCTTTGCGCCTGGCTCGGCACGATGCCGAGCGCCGCAACGCACTTCGCACCCAACAGCGCGCCCAGCTCTTCGCCGATGGCGACGAGCGCATCGAGGTTGGCTTCATAGCGGCCGG
>JANOOW010000116.1:0-1896 GCA_031421555.1 Hyphomicrobiaceae bacterium
CTCGCCAGTGATGAGGCGAGTTTTGTGACCGGACAGGTGATCTCGCCGAACGGGGGCGAGACGATTTGAAGGGGGAGCCGTAGGGTGCAATAGATTCCCAACCGGCTGTGCCGGAATGCGGGGGCATGAAACGGGCTCCGGCGTCCGGCCTGCTATGATCGGTTGGCCGCGCGGGTGATGGCCGATAGCGCACTGGTGCGACTGTGCCCGCGCAATAGCCTGGTCCTGGGTCACGTCGGCGATACTGGCGAGCTCCGCGCGAGCGGACATCCCGATTGAGAGAGTGAGCAAAGAGGACGTACCCGATCCCGCGCGGCGCCCATCGATCATATGGAGGATCGGACCATGACGCGCAAGACAGGAGACGGTGTGACGGTTGAGACGCCGGCCACGCAGGCAGGCGATCACAAGACCAAGAGGACGCGGACCCGCCGAGGCAAACGCAAGCCGTTCGAGCTGGCCTACCCGGACTGTGCGGGTATCGACGTCGGCTCGGCCTCGCATTTCGTGTCGGTGCTGCCCGACCGGGACGCACAGCCCGTGCGTGAGTTCAAGAGCTTCACGGACGACCTCAATCGCATGGCGGACTGGCTGGAAGTGTGCGGGATCAAGACGGTGGTGATGGAGAGCACCGGCGTTTACTGGATCGCGCTGTACGAGTTGCTGGAGAGCCGCGGCTTCGAGGTTCATCTGGTCAATGCGCGGCATGTCAAGAACGTGTCGGGCCGCAAGAGCGATGTGCTGGATTGCCAATGGATTCGCGAGCTGATGAGCTACGGGCTGCTCAAGGGCGCGTTCCGGCCGGCGCAGGAGGTGTGTGCGCTGCGGACAATCATGCGCCAGCGCGACATGCTTCTGGCGTCGCAGTCCCGGCATGTCCAGCACATGCAGAAGTCTCTGGCGGAGATGAACATCCAGCTCACCAACGTGATCTCCGACATCGTCGGCGAGACCGGCCAGCGCATCGTGCGCGCGATCGTTGCCGGCGAGCGCGATCGCCATCGCTTGGCGGCTCTGCGCGGCCCGCGCATTCATGCGAGCGAGCAGGAGGTTGCCCGCGCGCTCGAAGGCACGTGGCGGCCGGAGCATCTGTTCGCACTGAAGCAGGCGTTGGCGCTGTTCGACACCTACGCCGAGAGGCTCGCCGAGTGCGACTGCGAACTCGAACGCATGCTGCAGCCGCTGGCCCGTCATGACGGCGATCCCGGTAAACCCAAGCGTCGCGGACGGGCGAAAAACGCGCCGCGCTTCGACGTACGGAGTTCGTTGTTCCGGGCCTGTGGCGTTGATCTGACCCGCATCGACGGCATCGATACGACCACGGCATTGAAGGTGATCTCGGAGACGGGGCCCGATCTCAGCCGGTTCCCGACGGGGAAGCATTTCTGCTCTTGGCTCAACGTCTGCCCCGGCACACGCATCTCCGGCGGCAAGCGGTTGAAGGGCGGCGAGCGCAAGCGGGCCAATCGCGCGGGGCAAGCCTTGCGTCAGGCCGCCGTCAGCATGCAGTCCAGCAAATCGGCGCTCGGCGCCTATTTCCGCCGGATGGCTGCCCGCCTCGGCAACATGATCGCGGTCAAGGCCACGGCGCACAAGCTGGCGCGGCTGATCTACAAGGCGCTCACCCAGGGCATGGTCTACGTCGACCGCGGGATGGCGGCGGAGGAACAACGATTGGCACAACGCACCCTCAAGCACCTGACCAGGCGGGCCACAGCCCTCGGCTACATCCTCACTCCCAAACCCGCAGAGGTAACATGAAAAACGCAGCTGGATCAACGACTCGTGGTTGTGTTTCTTGAGAGGCACTTGCCGTATTGCGCCGCTCTACGGGGACCATCGCGACGCGCCCAAACCGGTGACTTCGAGCGGGCCTTGGCAGAGCATGCACGATCG
>JANOOW010000117.1:0-1670 GCA_031421555.1 Hyphomicrobiaceae bacterium
ACCCGGCTGAACGAGGCGAGACTGTTGATCAGGCCGATGTTCGGGCCTTCCGGCGTTTCGATCGGGCAGATGCGGCCATAATGGGTCGGGTGAACGTCGCGGACTTCGAAGCCAGCACGTTCCCGCGTCAAGCCGCCCGGCCCGAGCGCCGACACGCGGCGCTTGTGGGTGACTTCGCTGAGCGGGTTGGTCTGATCCATGAATTGCGACAGCTGCGACGAGCCGAAGAATTCACGCACCGCAGCAACCGCCGGCTTGGCATTGATCAGGTCGTTGGGCATCACCGTCGACACGTCGACCGAGCTCATGCGCTCCTTGACCGCGCGCTCCATGCGGAGGAGCCCGACGCGATACTGGTTCTCGAGCAGTTCGCCGACCGAGCGGACGCGGCGGTTGGCGAGGTTATCAATGTCGTCGATTTCGCCCTTGCCGTCCTTCAAATTGACCAGCTCATGCACGACTGCGAGAATATCTTCGCGGCGCAGGGTGGTTACCGTGTCTTCGGCGTCGAGGCCAAGGCGCATGTTGAGCTTGACGCGGCCGACGGCCGACAGGTCGTAGCGCTCGCTGTCGAAGAACAGGCCGTAGAACAGCGAATCCGCGGTTTCGCGCGTCGGGGGCTCGCCCGGGCGCATGACGCGGTAGATATCGGACAGCGCCATGTCGCCGTCCTCGGCCTTGTCGGCCTTGAGCGTGTTGCGGATCCACGGACCGGTGTTGATGTAGTCGATGTCGAGCAATTCGAGCCGGTCGGTGCCGGCCTTGTCGAGCATTTCGAGGTTCTCGGCCGAAATTTCATCGCCCGCCTCGACGTAGATTTCACCGGTCTTCTCGTTGATCAGGTCGTAGGCGGAGAAACGGCCGAAGATTTCCTCGGTCGGGATGATGACGTTCTGAAGGCCATCCTTGCCGGCGGCATTGGCCTTGCGCGGGGTGATCTTCTCGTTCGCCTTGAAGATCACTTCGCCCGAATCGGCGTCGACCACGTCATGGGTCGGCTTCTGGCCGCGCCATCCATCGACCGCGTAGGGGATCTGCCAGCCGTTGGCGCCGCGTACGAAGATCAGGCGGTTGTAGAATTCGTTGAGGATTTCTTCGCTCGACAGGCCGAGCGCATGCAGCAGCGCCGTCACCGGCAGCTTGCGCTTGCGATCGATGCGGACGTTGACGATGTCCTTGGCGTCGAATTCGAAATCGAGCCACGAGCCGCGGTACGGAATGACGCGCGCCGCAAACAGATATTTGCCGCTGGCGTGGGTCTTGCCGCGGTCATGGTCGAACAACACGCCCGGCGAGCGGTGCATCTGGCTGACGATCACGCGCTCGGTGCCGTTGATGATGAAGGTGCCGTTGCCCGTCATGAGCGGCATGTCGCCCATGTAGACGTCCTGCTCCTTGATATCGATCACCGACTTGGCCTCGGTGTCGGGGTCGATCTCGAAGCTGGTCAGGCGCAGCGTGACGCGCATCGGCGCGGCATAGGTCAGCCCGCGCTGGCGGCATTCGTCGGTGTCATATTTGGGCTTCTCAAGCTCATAGCGATCGAAATCGAGATGCGCGGTGCCGGCGAAATCCTGGATCGGAAAGACCGAGCGCAGCGTCTTTTCGAGGCCGGAGACATAGCCGGTCGCGGGGTCGGAGCGGAGGAATTGCTCATACGACTCGCGCTG
>JANOOW010000118.1:0-5793 GCA_031421555.1 Hyphomicrobiaceae bacterium
CGGTTACCTCCTGGCCCGGCACGTACTTGCCCTTGGTCTGCGACCAGAGTTCGTCCATCGCAGCCTTGCCCGCGCCGGACACCGACTGATACGTCGACACGACGATGCGCGTGATCGTCGCCTCGTCGTGCAGCGGCTTCAGCGCCACCACCATCTGCGCTGTGGAGCAGTTCGGATTGGCGATGATGTTCTTGCGGTTGGTCTTCTTCATGTAGCCGTCGAGCACGTGCGCGTTCACTTCGGGCACGATGAGCGGCACGTCCATGTCGTAGCGCCACGCCGACGAGTTATCGATCACGATAGCGCCCGTCGCGCCGATTTTCGGCGCCCATTGCTTCGCGACGGCGCCGCCAGCCGACATGATGACGAAGTCCATCTTCGCAAAGTCGAAGGTCTCGATATCTGCGCATTTTAAGGTCCGGTCGCCAAACGAAACCTCTTTGCCGACCGAGCGGCGCGAGGCAATGGCGTGTACTTCTTTGGCGGGAAATTTGCGTTCGTCGAGAATCGACAGCATTTCATGGCCGACGTTACCCGTGGCCCCGACGATTGCGACCTTGTAGCTCATGGCGAGTTCTCCGCTTGGCCGTGCGTTAAGACGCACGCGGGCCCGCGTGCGTCTTAACTGAATTCACGCGAGAATCAACGGCCGTCATCACGGTCGAAGAGCTGCGGCAAAGGCCCGCCTGCTTGGCTGGCGCTCAGGAATTGCTGTGGTGCGCCATTCTCCACCATCGTGGTGGTGCCCCACGCCGCGATCAAGAAAAACACGCCGATCAACACGGCGACCATGACGATCAAGTCTCCGACGATCTGTGGTTTCTTGATCTGGTGTTCCCGCCACACGTGATCATCGGCGGTTTCGTTGGCGGAATGAATACCTTCATAATCTTCTGAAAAATGCGTTTTCATCGGAAGCCCTTCCGTGCTGGTTGGATCGATGAGACAAGCTTGCCGGACTATACCGGGGTTCATTTTTGCTGGCGCCGAGCCGGGTACAAATGCGCATCCGGCCGCAGCAGGTCTATAGTTAATGCAGGTAAAAAGCACTTCACAATGAGTTTTCTCACTTCGTTGTGATGGAGTGAAAACTCGGGACAGGTAGATGTGCAGGGCGGATGGCAGTTTGACTTGCTTGAAGCTTTATATCGCTTCGTATAGCAGTTGAACTGAACTTTCGCGGCAAGCAGGGGAATTACGATGAGCGACAATCACGCGGGTGGTCATCCCGACATGGATTATGCAGAGCACGACCGCACCTACGGCGGCTTCATCACCGGTACCAAGGTGCTGGTCGGCTTGGTTGTCGCGATTCTTGTTGGAATGTTTGTTTTTCTCGTATGATCTTCGGTGGCGATTGATATCGCTGAACTTTTTGCGCTTGCCATCCGAACGGCCTTCCACGCAGCATGACGTCCCGATTCGGGCCGCGCATGTAACCCGAGACACAGACCATGGTCACGATTGCCGTTACAGCCGAAGAAGCTGGCGAAACCCGCGTCGCGCTGTCGCCAGAAACCGCCAAGAAGCTCGTGGCCCTTGGTTGCACGGTGCGCGTGCAATCTGGCGCTGGCAAGAAATCGCGATTTGCCGATGCGCTTTATCAGGCGGCAGGCGCGACGGTCGCGGAGAGTGCTGCCGAGACGCTAAGTGGCGCCGATATACTGCTGAGGGTGCAACGTCCCTCGGTTGATGAAGTCAAAGCCTTGAAGCCGGGGGGCGTGGTAGTGGCGATCTTATCGCCGTTCGACGACCGGCCGGGGCTCGATGCGCTGTCGGCGACCGGCGCAAGCCTGTTCGCGATGGAGTTCATGCCGCGCATCACGCGTGCACAGTCGATGGACGTGCTGTCGAGCCAAGCGAATCTTGCTGGCTACAAAGCGGTAATCGATGCCGCGTCGATGTTCGAACAAGCGGTGCCGATGATGATGACGGCGGCCGGCACAGTTCCCGCCGCGCGCATGTTTATCATGGGTGTCGGCGTCGCCGGTCTGCAGGCGATCGCGACCGCGCGCCGGCTTGGCGCAGTGGTGACGGCGACCGACGTCAGGCCCGCGACGAAAGAGCAGGTGGCATCGCTCGGCGCCAAGTTCATCGCTGTCGAGGATGATGAGTTCAAGCAAGCCCAGACCGCCTCCGGCTACGCTAAACCGATGAGTGCTGAGTACCAAGCCAAGCAAGCCGAGTTGGTCGCAAACCACATCAAGACGCAGGATGTGGTGATTACGACGGCGCTGATCCCCGGCCGCCCCGCTCCCAAGTTGCTCACCCGCGCCATGGTAGAGAGCATGAAGCCCGGCGCCGTGGTCATGGATCTGGCCGCAGAGCGTGGCGGCAACTGCGAGCTGACCGAGCCGGGTAAAGTCGTCGAGCATAATGGCGTGCGCATATCCGGTCCGCTCAATCTCGCCGGCACAGTGCCGGTCAATGCGTCGAGCCTGTACGCGAAAAACCTGCTGACCTTTCTCGAGACGATGTTCGACAAGACGGAAAAGGTTCTTGCGATCAACTGGGACGATGAACTGATCAAAGGCACGCTCGTCGCCAAGGGCGGTAAGATCGTGCATCCGAACCTGACGCCGAAGGAAGGTGCATGATGGGAATGCTCTCAAAACCAGCTTTTGCACTTATGGCACTCGCCGCTTCTTCGAGCTTCGCCCACGCCGCGGGTGGGGCAGACGTGTCGCCCGCAATCTACCAGCTGATGGTGTTCGTCATCGCAATATTCGTCGGCTACTTCGTGGTGTGGAGCGTGACGCCGGCACTGCACACGCCGCTGATGGCCGTCACCAACGCGATTTCTTCAGTGATTGTTGTCGGCGCGTTGCTGGCTGTCGGCGTGCAGCTGATCGGGTGGGGTTCAGGCATATCCATATTCTTCGGGTTTCTGGCGCTGGTGATGGCGTCCGTCAATATTTTTGGTGGCTTCCTCGTCACCCAACGCATGCTCGCGATGTACAAGAAAAAAGAGAAGAAGACGTGAGGTGGTGAGTGGTGAGTGGTGAGTGGAAATTCGAGATCCATTCGCCACCGACCGGCAAGTAATTCTGATCACTCACGACTGACCACTCACCACTCACGCCTCCTCCGGAGCTACCTCCCATGTCCGCTAATCTGACCGCCATCCTCTACCTCGTCTCGGGCGTGCTTTTCATCATGTCCTTGCGTGGCTTGTCGAGCCCGGAGAGTTCGCGGGCGGGCAACATGTACGGCATGCTCGGCATGACGATCGCGATCGTTACCACATTGGGTAACCTCGCGGCGGGCGATAGCGTATTCACGTGGCTGCTGATCATAGTCGGCATGGGCGCTGGCGGCGCCGCCGGTGCGTATGCGGCGCGCAATATCCCAATGACGATGATGCCGGAACTGGTTGCAGCGTTCCACTCGCTGGTTGGTTTGGCCGCAGTGTTCGTCGCCGCAGCCGCGCTCAACGCTCCGGAAGCATTTGGCATTCTCGATGGCGGCACGATCAAGGTCGCGAGCCTGGTTGAAATGGCGCTGGGCGCTGCGATCGGTGCGATCACCTTCACCGGATCCGTGATCGCCTTCGGCAAGCTTTCGGGCCGTATGTCAGGCAAGCCGATCATGCTGCCGATGCGGCACGTCATCAACCTCGGCCTCGGCGTACTGCTGCTGCTTCTGATCTATTGGTTCTGCCAATCGGGATCGCAGCTGGTATTCTGGTTGATCGTCCTGGTGGCATTGGCGTTTGGTGGACTACTCATCATCCCGATCGGTGGCGCCGACATGCCGGTCGTCGTCTCAATGCTCAATTCCTACTCCGGTTGGGCTGCGGCCGGCATCGGTTTCACCCTCGGCAACGTCGCATTGATCATTACCGGCGCACTGGTCGGCTCTTCGGGTGCGATCCTCTCGTACATCATGTGCAAGGCGATGAACCGCTCCTTCATCTCGGTGATCGCTGGCGGATTCGGCGGCGAGGTCGCAGCGGTAACTGGCGATGGCGGCGAGCAGAAGCCTGTCAAACTCGGTTCGGCGGAGGACGCGGCCTACCTTTTGAAGAACGCGCAAAAGGTGATCATCGTGCCGGGCTACGGCATGGCCGTCGCACAGGCGCAGCATGCGTTGCGCGAAATGGGCGAGGTCTTGAAAAAGGCGGGCGTCGAAGTGAAGTACGCGATCCATCCCGTCGCGGGCCGCATGCCGGGCCATATGAACGTGCTGCTGGCCGAAGCCAACGTTCCGTACGACGAGGTATTCGAACTCGAAGATATCAACAGCGAATTCCAGCAGGCCGACATCGCCTTCGTGATCGGCGCCAACGACGTGACCAACCCGGCCGCAGAAGAGGACAAGACCTCGCCGATCTATGGCATGCCCGTTCTACAAGTTTGGAAGGCCGGCACCGTGATGTTCAACAAGCGGTCGCTCGCCTCAGGCTATGCCGGCGTCGACAATCCGTTGTTCTACAAGGACAACACGATGATGCTGCTCGGCGACGCCAAGAAAATGACCGAGAGTATCGTCAAGGCGCTGGCACATTGATCGACGAAGCCCGCTCAAACCTTCTTCACGAACTCGGTCTTGAGTACTAGGCCTTTGACCTTGTCCGAGCGGCACTCGATCTCTTCCTCTTTGTCCGTGAGGTGGACGCCCTTGAACAGCGTGCCGCGCTTCAGCGTCACCGACGAGCCCTTGACCTTTAGATCCTTGATCAGCGTCACCGGGCAGCCTTCGGTGAGCTTGGCGCCGTTGCAGTCCCTGACTTGCATGATGTCCATCGTGTTGTTGGATAATGGGTCTTTGTAGCGGCCCGGCCGCGCGTCCGCCACAGCCGGTGCCGTGCTGCAGCGACGGAAGGCCGGGACTCACTCACCCCACCATTGACTTCACCATCGCAACAATCTTGGCGGTGGTGACGCGCACCTGGGTTTCGAGCGGCGGCGAAAACGGGATCGGCAGCCGCGGTGCGCCAAGACGTTTGGCACTCTTGATGTTGGATGGCCCCAGCCGGTCGACGATGCGAGCGACGACCTCGGCGCCAAATCCACCGACTTCGACAGCCTCGTGCACCACCAGCAATCTGCCGGTGCGCTTGACGGAAGCCGCAATGGCGTCCTCGTCCCACGGCCATAACGTCCGCAGATCGTAGGCATCGACCGCGATGCCGTCCTTTGCCAATTGATCGACTGCCTCCACCACCTTGGGTACGATCGCCGACCACGTGACGACAGTCACTGCATCGCCCTTCGAGAGCTGACGCGCCTTGCCGAACGGGATCGGCTCTATCCTGCCGGCAACAATACCAGTCGCCTGCCAAAGATCCTTCGGATCGAAGAACAGCACGGGATCATCCGAGCGGATCGCCGTCACCAGCAGCCCCGCCTCGTCCTCGGCGCACGATGGCGCGACGACGATCACACCTGGCAGATGGGTAAACCAAGCTTCCAGCATCTGGCTATGCTGGGCCGCCGAGTTCCGCCACATGCCATGCGGCATGCGCACGACAACGGCCGGTTTCGCCTGACCGCCGAACATGTAGCGCACCTTGGCGATCTGGTTGACCAGTTCGTCCATCGCGCACATCACGAAATCGAAGATCCGCATCTCGATGATCGGCCGCGTGCCGACGAGCGCCGCACCCAGGCCCGCACCCATGATGGTGGATTCCGAGATCGGCGTGGAGACGACGCGCTCCGCGCCGAACTCCTCGAGAAAACCTTTGTATTGTCCCCACAAACCGCCGCGCGCAACATCTTCGCCCAGCACCCAGACGGTCGGATCGCGGCGCATTTCCTGCAGTGCTGCCAGTCGCCCGGCTTCGATCAA
>JANOOW010000119.1:0-18205 GCA_031421555.1 Hyphomicrobiaceae bacterium
ACGCCTCGACGTGCTCCAGCTCGCGCTCGGTCATGCCGGGGTAATGTTCGAGCTCCATCGAGACGATGGGAACGCCCTTGGCCTCGCCGCGAACCGTGCCGCTGAACGTGACTACGGCGCCGATGTCGGTACGTCCGGCGGTCAGGCTGCCGATCTCGGCTGCGATGTCGAACGGCTGAGCTTGTACCGAAACGCTCATGATTAGCCGCCGGTGACAGGTGGGAAGAACGCGATTTCCCGTGCTTCGCCAATCGCTGCCCTCGGCTTCACGTGCATCTGATCGATGGCCGCACGAATGATTTCTGGCCGCGCAAAGGCGTGGCTATACTCCGGCCCACGCGCTCTCAGCCAGCTTATCAGATCGGCGACCGTCGCAACGTGAGCTGGCAACTCGACCCGCTCCTCGGCGCGGCCGATCCGCTCCCGGACCCAAGCGAAATAGCGCAACGTAACGGTCATCTAAATTAACCCTAGGCATCAGCCTTCGATTGCGTGGCGGATAGCGGCTTTCAAATAATCATAGCCGGTGAATAGCGTCAGCAAAGCCGCGACCCAAAGCAGAACCGTGCCGGTCGCCGTAATACCCGGCATGATCTTGTCTCCCGCGGGTCCTGCCAGCAACACGCCAAGCGCAATCATCTGCATCATGGTTTTCCACTTCGCGAGCTGACTGACATGAATCTTGACGTTCAACTCGGCCAGAAATTCGCGCAGGCCCGACACGAGTATCTCGCGCGATAGAATGATGACGGCGGCCCATATCGGCCAACCATCGATCGTGGTGTCGTGGACCAGCATCATCAACGCCGCGCCGACCAGAAGTTTATCGGCAATCGGATCAAGCATCCGGCCCAGCGCCGATTGCTGGTTCCAGATCCGCGCCAGGTAGCCATCAAGCCAATCTGTGATGCAGGCGACGACGAATACAGCGAGTGCGGACCATCGGCCCACGTCGCCGGGCAAAAAAAACAAGCAGCCGACTAGCGCCGGGACCGCGGCAATGCGGCCATACGTCAAGATATTCGGCAGACTGGTGGCCAGTGCGCGAGGGGGAAGGCGGCGGGGTGCGGTATTGTCCATATGGCTAGCTACACTGGCAGGGGGGAGTCCGGTCAATGGGTTAGCTCCCCACAATGGCCCGAAAGGTAGAAGTGCTTGCCCAATCTATCGTTTAGTCGCGAAAAAGTTCCGCAAGATTGCCGCAGCTTCGCTTTCACCGATGCCTGCATACACCTCCGGCACATGATGGCAGGTCGGGTGAGTGAATACGCGCGGTCCCTGCTCGATGCCACCAGTTTTCGGATCCGCCGCGCCATAATACACGCGGCGAATACGCGCGATCGAGATAGCTCCGGCGCACATCGGACACGGCTCCAGCGTCACGTACAGGTCGCAATCGATCAGCCGTTCACTTCCCGCGTGGGCGCAGGCCTCGCGAATGGCCAGCATCTCGGCGTGCGCGGTCGGATCATCGCGCTCCCGAGTCCGGTTGCCGGCGCGCGCAATAACGGTTGCATCGGCGCTCAGGATGACCGCGCCAACCGGCACTTCACCGCGCTCCGCCGCCGCGCGCGCCTCGGCAAGTGCGATCGACATAGGACCGGGTCGCGCGCCATCCTTGTTTGGTTGGCTTCTGTTGTCGTTGAGTGGCATAAGGGGCATCCAAGGAACCGAGTCCGAACACATCATGCGCAAAGATCGCCCTGGTCAACCCCGTTCGCCGGGAGCCCTGCATACGTCTCGTCCGGGTAGCAGACCCGATAGCCGGCCTGGAACGCGCCCGCCTAATCGCAAACGGCGGCCGATGAAGGTTGTCGAGGCCCCCGCCGTCGCCGAGACGATGCGGATCGCCAAGGCCATGGCGCGGGCGGGGCTGTGCTCGCGGCGCGATGCGGAGCGCTGGATCCTTGACGGCCGGGTCAACGTCAACGGTCAGGTGATCAAGTCGCCGGCGCTCGATGTCGGTCCGGGCGATGCGATCAAGGTCGACGGCCAGCCGCTGACCAAGCCCGAACCGGCCATGTTGTGGCGTTTCCATAAGCCGCGCGGCTGCGTGACGACACATCGCGATCCCGAAGGGCGCCCCACCGTATTCGAGAAATTGCCGAAGGACATGCCGCGCGTCGTGTCGATCGGACGGCTGGACTTCAATACGGAGGGCTTGCTGCTGCTGACGACGGACGGCGGACTTGCCCGCCATTTCGAACTACCGGCCACGGGCTGGCTGCGGCGTTATCGCGTCCGCGCTAACGGTCACGTGACGCAAGAGCAGCTCGATGCGCTGAAGGACGGCATCGAGATCGAAGGCGTGAAGTACGGCCCGATCGAGGGCACGGTCGACCGCGTTCAGAATGCCAATGTCTGGCTGACGCTGGGTCTGCGCGAGGGCAAAAACCGCGAAGTGCGCAAGATACTCGGATCGCTCGGCCTCGATGTGAACCGGCTGATCCGGATCTCATTCGGACCGTTCCAGTTATTGGACTTGGAAGAAGGCACCGTCGAACGCGTCCGGCGCCGTGTGCTCGCCGATCAATTGGGACCGGTGCTCGCCGCCGAATTCGGTCTCGACGAAATTCAACCCGATGAACGGCCGGGCAAGAATACCGGCTATCAGGCACGCAAACCGATCATCGAGGAAGAAGTCGAGGAGCCGGCTAGAAAGGGCGGTGGCTTGCGGCAAAAAGGCGGTTCGAAGAAGCCATTCGAAAAAAAGCCGTTCGGCACCAAGTTCACCGGCAAACCCGAGCGGGAGAGGACCGAACCGCTCCGCGAGAGGCCGGAACCTCCAAAGCGCGGCTTTCAGCTGAAGAGCGGACGCGGCAAGCCCGGCGTGGCGCCTCAGGAAACGCAGAGAGAAGCGCCCAGAGAAGCGCGGCGAGAGCCGGTGCGTGAAACACGAGGAGAAAAGCGGCCGGAAAGATCACCAAGTGGCTTCAAGGCTGGCCCCAAGGCGGGTTTCAAGGGCGGCTTCAAGGGCCGTCCGCAGCGTTGATGATCCAATTATGAGAATCGTCGCTGGCTCGCTCCGTGGGCGCCCCATCATCGCACCTGAACACGGCGGGCTCCGGCCGACTGCGGATCGCGTGCGCGAGAGCGTGTTCAATATCCTCGCGCACGGCATCGAGGGTTTCGAACTCGCCGGCGCGCGCGTCGTCGATATGTTCGCTGGCACCGGGGCGCTTGGCCTCGAAGCGTTGTCGCGTGGTGCTGCGTTTTGCGTATTCGTCGAGGACGATGCGGATGTCCGCGCCATCATCCGTCGCAACGTCGAAGCGTTCGGGCTGACCGGCCAAAGCCGCATCTTTCGCCGCGACGCAACCAACCTCGGTAACGCTGGCGATCGCGATGTCGCCAACCTGATGTTCCTCGATCCACCCTATGGCAAGGGTCTTGCCGCCAAGGCTCTGGTTAGCGCGGTGAGGGGCGGCTGGTTTGCTCCCGGTGCGGTCATCGTATGCGAAGAGCGCGCCGGAGAACCGATCGAGGCACCAGCCTCACTCGTCCAGTTCGACAAGCGCAGCTATGGGGACACGCAGATCGTGTTTCTGCGCAATCGCACTGACGGCCCATGAGCGTTCCCGCATCGATGGCGCATTCGCTTGATCCAAAAACCATCGGCTGGATTGAAGCGGGTCTATTTTCGCTTTTGATCGCAATCCTGAGCGTTGCCTACTCGATGGCCCCAGCCATGGGCGTGCACACCGCTGTCTTCATTCTTTATTCGCTGCTCATATCTGCGGCGATGCTGCTCGCCTTCACCGGCTTCGGTCGGAATGCGCGCGCCATCATGTTCGCCCGCGAAAGCTGGATCGTCGGCTTCGGCAATATCGTCGTCGAAGGCGGATACGCATCTTTGCTCGGTTACGTGACACCCGCAGAGGGCAGCTTGATGATCCGGCTGTCGATCCCGATTACGATCCTTATTGGCTTCATTGCTTACGGCCGCCAACCTGCTTTGCTCGCCTGGGCAGGGGCTGGACTGGTCGGCGCGGTTGTCGCGATCCTGTTGTCGCAAGTCCCTGTCGAAATCGCGGTTCCTGTGATTGGCAGCGCTTTCGCATGTGCATTAGCGGTCGGTATCCGGGCGTTCGCATCCGAGTTCCACAAGTGGAATAGAGCGGCAATAAGCATTCCAGATAAGATTCGCGTTACTGCCCTGGTGACGCTCGTCACAGCAATGACTGGATTGATCACGATCGGCGCGTTGATGGCGGCGGTACACATCAATGTTTTGCCGCAGACGTCCTTGCTGCCCCGGCCGGAAGCGCTGATACATGGCCCGACGATTTGGCTCGCGTTGTTCGTCGGCGGCGCGCTTTTCACCGGCATGACGTACTTGAGCTTTTCCTGCGTGTTGAAAATAAAGTCCGAAAACTTCATCGCGACCAGCGCATTCATGCCAGTAGTAACGCTCCTCGTGCAGATCCCCGCAGCAGCGATCGGCCTCATCAGCTTGCCACCGTTCGATTGGCATCTACTGCCGGCCATGCTGGTTGCAATTGTTGGCGTCTTGATGATCATCTGGGGCAACCGGCACGCCTGACGCGCGGCACACTACTTGATCGAGCGGCCGATCTTCCACATTTCCTCGCGCACACGAATGTCGGCCAGCATACGATCGAGCAACAAACACGTGCGTTTGAAAAGCTCGGATCCGCGCCGATAGTCGGCGGCGGCAAAGAAGTCGACGCGACCAGCCTTGAACAGATCGACGCACTTCGATTTCGTCTTGCCGGGCGAGTGCACTGCAATCGCGTGTCCGCCGCTCTTGCGCATCAGCGCCATCGAGGGAACATCCGTTTCGCCATCGCCGAAGTACACCATGTTGCAGAACGGGATCGGCCGCTGCTCCTCGGGCATATGGTGATTGATGCTCTCGCCCAGGTCCTCGAGGCCTTTGTTGATGCGGAACAGGTACTGCGTCTTGCCGGTGTCGGTGATTACGCGCTTCGGATATGGCAGGTCGTACGCTTCGAACCAATATTCCGAGGCGAACACATTGTGGAAACGCTTGTAGATCGAGGTGCCTTCGATGATCTCGGTCAAGCCCGACGACACCAGGTAATGGCGCACGGCGACACCCTGTGTCTCGGCCCGTAACGCGACGTAGGAATTGATCTCGTCGAACCACTCCTCGACGCCGGCGAACAATTCGACATCGCGACCAAGTTGCACGAGATCCTCGCGATCGATGCGAACGTTGTGCTCCTTTGCTTTTTTGTACATCAGATGCATGTACGTGATCAGCGGATCGGCGCCCTGCTCCTTCGCGATACGATTGCTTTCGGCCCAGAACGCCTTCGCGTCCTCGTTCAGCTTGGGCAGGACGGTGTATTCCTGCATCGGCTTCGGCGACAGCGTGCCGTCGAAATCATAAACCAGCGCGATCGTCTTTTTGTCGAAGCCCGGCTTCGAGACAGTCACAGCTTTGTCCGCGCGACGGCTTGCTGCGCGCCCGCTTGCCGGTGGCACATCATCATTCGCCGCCGGCCGCTTTGTCGTGACCCGCTCGACCATCGTCAATTCCCCCGTCGGCGCCAGAGTTGAATAGCCACTCATTTCGTGATTCGGGAGTTCAAACAAAGGCGAAGTGTCGAGTTGTACGCTGCCTCTGTCTCATGCGCACAGATCAGAGCTTGTTTTTCTTCCGCGACCAGGCGGCATATCGCTTGGCACCTGCTGGCGTCAGTGCGCCGACCATCACGATGTCAGTGCTTTCGCGGATATACGTATCCAGCGACATCCGCGATTTGAAGAACCAACTCTTCAGTGCCCAGCCATGCGCGATCATCACGATATGATAGACAAGCACGTCGATATTGACCTTGCGCACGAGGCCGGCACGCATGCAGGCCTTTAGCTCGGCAGCCAGCAGCGCGTTGGTTTCGAGCTCCTTCTGCTGGATCAGTTGGCGGCGCGGCGGCGATAGCGACTTGGTCGACCGGTAGGCCAGCACCGCACCGGCCCGGTGCCGGTCGATCACCCGGCAATAGGCATCGATCGTCGTCACAAGCCGGCCGATCGGGTCAGCGATGCCGATGATCGACGTCGGGATTTCGCGCGCATACGCATCGATCACGTCGAGCAGCACGAGAAGGAGCACATCCTCCTTCTCGCGCACGTACTGATAGACGAGCCCTGAGCTGATGCCGGCCAGCTTGGCGATGTCCTTGATCGTTGTGCGATAGAACCCTTGCGTCGAGAAAAGTTCGGTCGCCGCCACCACGATTTGGCTCCGCCGCTTCTGCACGAGCAGCGGATCTTCAACGACACTCGAAACTCCGGTGCCAGGATCGATCGCCTTGTGGCCGGCATCTTCCATGATCAGTCGACCATGGTCAGGCCGCCACTCACGCTCAGCACTTGGCCCGTCACATAGGCGGTGCGGTCGCTGGCAAAGAACGCTATCGCATCGGCGATTTCGCTTGGCTGCGCTAGGCGCCGCATCGGGATCGCGTTGGTGAGGGCGATCTTCATCTTCTCGGGTTGCCCGGCGAATAACGGCGTGTCCGTTGGACCGGGGCAGACGCAATTGACCCGCACCTTGTAGCGCACCACTTCGCGCGCCAGCGACTTGGTGAACGCGATGATGCCGCCCTTGGCGCCCGCGTAGACCGTCTCGCCCGAACTGCCGACGCGACCCGCATCGCTCGCGACGTTGACGATACGGCCACTACCTGAATCGATCAGCATCGGCAGCAAGGCGCGCGTCAACTGCACCGGCCCCATGAAGTTGATGGCGACGATCTTATCCCAGTACTCCGGCGTGTTGTTCATGAAGGGCTCGATCGTGTCCCAACCGGCACCGTTGACGAGCACATCGAGACGGCCAACGCCGGCCTTGACCTTATCGGCGATCGCGGTGACGGCCGCGCGGCTGGTGATGTCGAGTACCATGAACTCGACTTTGCCACCAAGGCCTTGCAAACCGGCCGCAGCCTTGGCGCCTCCGTCGGCGTTGATGTCGGTTATGATGACGTGACCACCGAGTTCGGCGAAGGCTTTGCAGGCAGCGAGTCCGATGCCGGATGCTCCGCCCGTAACCAGAATGACTTTGTTGTCGAAGCGCATGTTTATCTCCGTTGGCGTCGTTTACTTGGTTTTGGAAGCGAAGAAGGCCGCAATCCGCGCGCGCGCCTCGGGCGTTTCCATCAGCGTCAGTGGTTTTTCGATTTCGCGGGCGTAACCATCGGCTGCTGGATCGAAGGCCGCGGCCAAACAATCCTTCGCGGCAATCAGCGCTGGACGCGAAAGTCCCGCGACGCGTTGTGCTACTTCGCCGATCTTGGCGTCCATTTCGCCCGCCTCGACGCTCCATTGGACGACACCCAGGCGGGCGGCTTCGCGGCCATCGATTACCTCGGCGCCCAAGATCAAACGCGCGGCGACGCCTGGTCCGCAGAGCCTCGGCAACCGTTGTGTGCCACCGGCACCCGGGATCATGCCGATACGCGTTTCGGGCAAGCCAAGCTTGGCAGCGTGGGTGGCGATGCGCAGATCACACGCGAGCGCCATCTCCAGCCCGCCGCCCAGTGCCGGACCTGCAATAGCTGCAATCGTGACCGCATCCAGCTTCTCCAGCCGGTCGAACAAACGATGCAACGTTTTCACGTAAGCGACCATCTCGGCTGTGCCACTAGGCTTCGAAAAAAAGCCCTGGATCAGCGACAGGTCGGCACCGGCGGAAAAACATTTCTGGTCGCTGCGGATCACGACCACCGTAGTTTTGACTTCCCTGATTTTATCCAAGGCTTTGTCGAAAGCGACGACAAACGCGGGATCGATCGCGTTGACGGATGGCCGGCTCATCAACAACGTCGTGACGGGGCCCGAGTGTTTAAGGACGATCATGTTGAAACCTTTTCGTTGTTGAGCATCTTGCGGATCAGAAATTTTTGGATCTTGCCGCTTGGCGTCGCTGGCAGGGACGGCCAGATTTCCAGCCGCTCCGGCAGCTTGTAACGGGCGATTCCGAGGCCACTCAAATAGACGGTGAGCTCACTCAGCGTGAGCGAACATTTGCTCTTCAGCACCAGCACGGCGCAACCGGTCTCGCCCAAACGGTGATGCGGAACGCCAACCACCGCCGCCGCATGAACCGCCGGATGCGCGATCAGATATTCCTCGATTTCGCGCGCCGATATGTTCTGGCCACCGCGAACGATGATGTCCTTCAGCCGGCCGGCGATGCGGATCGATCCATCGGGCAGTTGCCGCGCGAGGTCGCCCGAGTAGTACCAGCCGTCGTCATCGAAATCCTTGGCCGTCAGCGCTGGTTCGTCGAGGTAGCCCAGGCATGTGTTGGGGCCGCGCGAACGCTCTTCGCCGGTCTCTCCCAGCGGCAGCACTTCACGACCATCCGACACGATGCCGGCTTCGATGCCAGCAAGCGGCCGGCCATCCGTCGTCCAAGCATTTTCCACAGGATCTTCAGGATGGACAATCGTGTGCGGCGGGCTCTCGGTTGACCCGTAGATCGAAAGGACGCGAAGGCCGAGATCCGTCGCCCGCCGCACCAGCACCTCAGGCACGGGGGCACCGCCGCACAGGAAGTAACGCAAGTCCGGCAGCCGCGACGATGATGTCTCCAGCGCGTCCGACACATCCGACAAAAACGGCGTCGCGCCCATCGTCCATGTGCAGCGGTGCTCGCGCATCTGCCTGGCGGCAACAGGACCGGAAAACACATCGAGCAACGACAGCGTACCGCCGGTCGTCAATGTCATTACAATTCCGTGCAGGAATCCTGTTGCATGCGAGATGGGCGAGGCCATGAACCCGGTATCACCGGAGCCGATCCCAATCGCCAATGCCATCGCGCGCTCGCCGAACAAGATGGTATTGTGCGTGTGAACTGCGCCTTTCGGCTTCGCCTCGGTTCCTGAGGTAAATAACACCGCTGCCGGATCGTCCGCCGAGAAATCAATTGTCTCGCGGGCTGGCTCGCCTTCGATGATCTGTGCGAGCGGAATGCCGAAATGCTCGTCCGCATCGCCTACTTGGACGACGGGAATGTCCACGTCGAGCGCCGCGACCACGGGACCGTACTCGACACCGCGAAATCGTCCCGGCACGAACAATGCTCTGCTTCGGCATTTGCCGAGGACGTAGGCGATGTCCGCCCGCCCGTACGTCGTTGGCACGGGGTTGAGCACGGCGCCGATTCGCATCACTCCGAGGAATACTGCAACAGCTTGCCACCAGTTCGGCAGGCACACGGTCACGACGTCACCTTTGCCGACGCCAGCCTCCAACAAGAACCCCGCGATCGAACCTGCGCTTCGTTCAATCTCAAGATAGGTGATGCTCGCACCGGAGGCATCGCGCACGGCGATCTTGCCCGGCACGGATGCCGCAACGCTCGCGAACAAGCCGGGGATCGTGTCGTTACGCCAGTAGCCCGCCGCACGATAGACGCGCGCACGCTCGGTGTCCGGTTGCGGAAAGCTGCGCTCCAGCTTCACAACGACCTCGCAATCAGCTCACGCATGATCTCGTTGGATCCGCCGTAGATACGGTGGACACGCGCATCGGCAAAAGCGCGGGCGATCGGCATGTCCCACATGTAGCCGTAGCCGCCGTGCAGTTGTAGGCACTGATCGAGCACGCGACCCATCAGTTCGGTGCACCAATATTTCGCCATCGCAGCGGTGGTGGCATCGAGCGCATCGTTGCTAACTTCGAGCAGGCAACGATCGACGAAAACCTGGGCGATCTGGATCTCCGTCTTTATTTCAGCAAGCCGAAAGCGCGTGTTCTGAAATTCGGCAACAGCTTTCCCGAACGCCTTGCGCTCGCGCGTATAGTCGCGCGTCCACTCCAGCGCCGCGTGACAGGTCGCGACCGCGCCAACCGCGATTTGCAGCCGTTCCCACGCGAGTTCCTTTGACAACAGGGCAAAGCCTTGCCCCTCTGTGCCCAGAATGTTCGATGCTGGGATGCGCACGTTGTCGAAGAATAACTCGCACGTATCCTGCGCTTTCATACCGACTTTTTCGAACGGTCGACCGCGCGTCAATCCAGGCCGGTCGCCATCGACAACGACCAGCGTCAGATCTTTCGGACCTGTATTCGCCCCCGGCTTCGTCGCCACGACGAGCAGACCGGCGCAGACACCGTTGGTGATGAACGTCTTCTGCCCGTTGATAACGATTTCGTTTCCATCGCGAACGGCAGTGGTGCGGATCGCCCGCAGATCGCTCCCGGCATCCGGCTCCGTCATGACGATCGCGCCGATCTGCTCGCCGCGCGCCATCGCTGGCAACCATTCGAGCTTCTGCGCCTCGGTACCGTAATTCAATATGTAGGGTGCGACGATATCGGAGTGCGTAGAGAAGCCTGGCCCCGAGAGTCCAAGCGCCGCCTGCTCCTCGATGAGCACGGCCGCCGCCAACCGGTCTGCACCGCCGCCACCGTATGCTTCCGGGATGTTTACGCACAGCAGGCCGCGCTCGCCAGCTTTGTGCCAAATCGATCGCGGCGCGACGCCATCTTTTTCCCACTGCCGGTGATGAGGGGCAACTTCGCGCTCGAAGAACCTCCGTGCACTGTTGCGCAGCATGTCGTGCTCGGGCGCGAATATCGTGCGGGTCAACATTGCCGATCGTCCTGGCGAGCATCCGGAAGCGCGTCTGAGCGATCCGGGAAAAACCTATTGACTGAACATTCAATCAGTCGCATCGTTCTTGTCAATAGACCGGCCGTGAAGGTTGGCGCAGCAGCGTACAAGATGGAAATCTGGTTCGTTCGAGTTCGGAGGGAATGCCATGGGTCTGCGCAATAAGCGCGCAAGCTGGTCAGCCGTCGCGCCGTCCACAAGAGCAGTTCGCTTGTGTTGCACTGCGCGGCGGTGGGGCTGATCTATGGTGGCTGACGTTCCGCGTACACCCATCCTCGAGCTGGAAGCCGTCAGCCTGCGCTTCGGCGGCGTCAAGGCCATGACCGATGTCAGCTGCAAGGTTTATCCGGGCGAGCTATATTCGATCATCGGTCCGAACGGCGCCGGCAAGACGTCAACGCTCAATTGCATATCAGGGCGCTACCGGCCGACTTCTGGGCGGATCCTGCACAAGGGGCGCGACATCACGAACCTCGGGACGAGCAAACGCGCCGACCTCGGCATCGGCCGCACCTTCCAGAACCTTGCGCTCTATAATGGCATGAGCGTGCTCGACAACATTCTTGTCGGGCGTCACCATTTGATGAAAGTCGGCTTCGCGCGTGGCATGGTCTATTGGTTCGGCGGTGCCCAAAGCGAGGAGACTGTGCATCGCGCGGCGGTTGAGGAAATCATCGACTTCCTCGAGATAAAGGACATCCGCAACGAGCACGCGGGCACGCTGTCGTATGGATTGCGCAAGCGCGTGGAGCTTGCCCGGGCGATCGCACTCAAGCCCGAACTCATTTTGCTTGATGAGCCGATGGCCGGCATGAACCTCGAAGAGAAAGAGGATATGGCGCGTTACATCGTCGACTTGAATGAGGAACTCGGCATGACTGTGGTCATGATCGAGCACGACATGGGTGTGGTCATGGACCTGTCGCACCGGCTCATGGTGCTCGATTTCGGCCGCAAGATCGCTGAGGGTTTCCCCGATGATATCCGCGCCAACGAAGACGTGAAGCGAGCCTATTTGGGTCAAGACCACGGCCTCGCCGACACCGTAAGCGTGGAGGCCGCCCAGTGAACATCACCCGCTTCAGTCACCTCGACAAGAATGACACGTTGCCGAAGCTCGTTCGCCACAATGCGCAAGCGCACGGCACGGAAGTCGCTCAACGCGAAAAGGAACTCGGGCTGTGGAAATCCTACACCTGGTCTGACGTCAACGAGAGCGTGAAGCTTTGGGCACTCGGGCTGGAAATCCTGGGTGTGGTGCCAGGCGACACCGTCGCCATCATCGGCGATGCGCGCCCGCATTGGATCGCAGCTGCCATTGGCGCCCAGGCGGTGCGGGCAGCGAGCCTCGGGCTTTACCAAGATGCGCTAGACGACGAGATAAAATTCCTCGTCTCGTTCGCCGAAGCAAAAGTCATCGTCGCCGAGAACGAAGAACAGGTTGACAAGATCCTGCGCGTGACCGCCGGCGTATCGACTGTGAAAGCCATCATTTTCAATGATCCGCGCGGCATGCGGAAATACAATGACCCGCGCCTGATCCATCGCGAAGTGCTGTTCGACCGTGCACGCCAGCGGGTAGAAAATACGCCCGGCGCGTGGGACGCACTCGTCGACGCCACCAAGGGCAGCGACATCGCCGTCTTGTGTTCCACATCCGGCACGACGTCGAACCCCAAGCTCGTGAGCATTGCCGGCGGTCCGTTCATTCAGCATGTCGCCAACTACTGCGCGCTGCTGGATCTCGGCCCCGATGACGAATACGTCTCGCTGCTACCGATGGGTTGGATCGGCGAGCAGTTCATGGCCCTCTTCCAACCCGTCGTGTGCCGTCACAAACTCAATTTCGTCGAGGATCCGTCCACGGTAATGGCCGACCTGCGCGAGATCGCTCCCACCTTCATGTTCCTGGCGCCACGCGTCTGGGAGCAGATCGCGGCGAACGTGCGTGCACAGATGATGGACGCCACCAAGTTCAAGCAGCGGTTGTTCGATGGCGCATTCAAACTGGGCCTGCGCGCCGTCGATCGTGGCAGCACGAGCGGCATTGCGCAGAAGCTGGTGTTGCGCGCACTGCGCGACCGCCTCGGATTTTCCCGGCTTCGGATGGCAAGCACGGGCGGTGCCGCCCTCGGCCCGGATACGTTCAAGTTCTTCATGGCGATGGGCGTGCCGATGATGCAGCTGTACGGGCAAACCGAGCTCGGCGGCATCTACTGCACGCAGCGCGTTGGCGATCGCGACTTCGACGGGGTCGGCCGCGGGCTGACCGACGATTACAAGATCAAAATTGAGAACCCGGATCCAAGCGGCGTTGGCGAGATCCTCAGTCAGCATCCCTACATGTTCAGGGGATACTATAAGGCGGAAGCGGCGAGTCCTGATATGCGCGAAGGCTGGATGCACACCGGCGATGCCGGTTACTTCAAGCCGAGCGGCCAGCTCGTCGTCATCGACCGCATGAAGGATCTGGCTTCGACCACGGCTGGCGAACGGTTCTCGCCGCAATACATCGAGAACAAGCTGAAGTTTTCTCCCTACATCAGCGAAGCGGTGATCCTCGGCGACAAGCGTGCTTATCCGGCTGCCATCGTCTGCATCCGCTTTTCGATCGTGTCCAAATGGGCCGAGCAACAGCGCATGGCCTTCACGACCTATTCGGATTTGTCGAACCGCGCAGAGATCTACAATCTGATCTCGGGCGAGATCGCGCGCGTCAACCAGTCGTTACCGCCCGCCCAGCAGTTGCGCAAATTTGTACTTCTCTACAAGGAGCTCGACGCCGACGATGGCGAACTGACCCGCACCCGAAAGGTCCGGCGCGGCGTCATCGCGGAGAAATATGCGACCATCATCGACGCCATCTATTCCGGTGCGAATGAAGTCGCGATCGACACCGAGATCGCGTTCCAGGACGGGTCGAAACAACGCATCCGCACGACGCTGCCGGTTGCCTCATTGAACACCACGCAATCGCAGGCGCAGTCGGCATGAACACGACGCTTCTCACCCAACTCCTCGTAAACGGTGCTATCGTTGGCGCACTCTACGGCGTCGTCGCGATGTGCTTCGTGCTGATCTACAAAGCCAGCCAGGTGGTGAATTTCGCGCAGGGCGAGTTCGTGCTGATCGGCGCGTGGGCGTGCTGGTGGCTGGTCGCGACGCTCAAGTTGCCGTTCTGGATCGGCTTTCCCGTGTGCCTCGTGTTCATGGCGCTGCTCGGCATTCTGGTGCAGACCGTCGTATTGCGGCCCCTGATCGGCGAGCCGGTCATTTCGATCGTGATGGTGACGATTGGTCTCTCGATCTTTTTCCAAGCACTGTTGAAATGGATGTTCGGCGTCTTCGTGCAGCCCTTCCCGCAGGTTTTCAACACCCAAAGTGTACAAATTCTCGGGCTGAACGTCGAGAGCGCCTACCTGATGAGCCTCGGCATATCGCTAGTGATCATGGTCGGCTTTGCCTACTTCTTCAAATTCTCGAAAATGGGATTGGCGATGCGCGCCACCGCTTTTGATCAGCAAGCAGCACAGAGCATGGGCGTCTCGGTGCGCCGCGTATTTGCCACCGCGTGGGCGATTTCGTCCGTGGTATCGGCGTTGGCCGGTGTCGTCGTCGGGTTGGTGTCGGGCGTGTCGGCGTCGGTTGCGACCGTCGGCGTAAAGGTGTTCCCGGCGGTGATCGTCGGCGGGCTCGAGAGCATCATCGGCGCGGTGCTCGGTGGGCTCATCATCGGACTGCTCGAGGGTATCGCTCAATTCGTCGACAGCGAGTATCTGCACTTCGGCAACTTGATTACGATCGCGCCGTTCTACGCCATGCTCATCATTCTGCTGATCAAGCCGTACGGGTTGTTCGGCACCAAAACCATCGAGCGGGTGTAAGCGGACATGGCAGGCTCGATGCGTCCCGCGGGTGATTTCCGCACATCCTACCAGGCCGACCGGACGATCTTCCCGACGCGCGGATCGCTGATCGGGATTTTGATGGGCCTTGCTGTCTTATGCATTCTGCCGCTGCAGATCGGCGGGCAGTCGCTGGTGGCGTCGTACTGGCTTTCGATGGTCATTCAGATTGCGATCTACGGCATCGCGGCGCTTGGCCTCAACATCCTGGTCGGTTTCACCGGTCAGATCTCGCTCGGCCACGCCGCCTTCTTCGGCTTCGGCGCATTCACCTCGGCCTACCTGTCGAGCAAGCACGGCGTGCCCGTCGCACTCAGCATTCCGCTCGCTGGCTTGGCGACCGGATTGCTGGGCGTCATCGTCGGCATGCCCGCCGCCCGGTTGAAGGGCCTGTATCTCGCCATCGCGACGCTTGCCTCGCAATTTGTACTGCAGGATTTCTTCAGCCGCGCCACCTGGTTCACGGGAGGTGCCGCCGGGGCCAACGCCGAGTCGTTCTCGCTGTTCGGGCTGACGCTATCAGGAGACCGCAAATACTACTACGTCGTGGTTTTCTATCTCGTCCTCATGTACGTGTTCGCCGCCAATCTGATGCGCACACGCGACGGCCGCGCCATGGTCGCCGTCCGCGATCACTACCTGTCGGCCGAGATCATGGGCATCAACTTGACCTATTACCGGCTGCTCGCCTTCGGCATTTCGTCGCTTTACGCAGGGGTCGCCGGCGCATTGATGGCGCACTACACCGGCTTCGTTTCGGCCGAGGCGTTCGATCTCCTGCTGTCGGTCAATTTTCTCGCCATGGCGATCATCGGTGGCTTAGGCTCGGTGATGGGCAGCCTGATGGGCACCGCCTTCATCATGTTCCTGCCGGAGTTCATGCAAGCGATCGTCAAGTTTGTCCAAGGCTTGGGGATCGGGCAGAGTGCCGCCTTCAACGAGGGCCTTGCCTACATGAAGGAGATGGCGATCGGCCTCGCCATCGTGCTGTTCCTGGTTTTTGAACCCGATGGATTGGCCGCTCGCTGGCGCAAGATCAAGGCCTACTGGAAACTTTATCCGTTCTCTTACTAGACGCTCGTTAAAACCAAAGGAGGAATGCTCAATGAAAAAAACTACAACACTTATGGCATCCGTTATTGCCGGTGCGCTTGTCGCCGCCCCGGCTGTGGCACAGCAGAAAATCAAAGTCGGCAATCTGTTGGATTTGACCGGCCCGACATCCAGCACCGGCAAGATTTCCGGCCCCGGCAAGATCGATGCTTTCGCCTGGGTCAATGCCAACGGCGGCATCAATGGAAAAATGATCGAGGTCGATTCCGTCGACTACAGCTATCAGACGCAGCGCGCCATTCAGCAGTACAAGAAGTGGAAGGACGACGGCGTTATTGCGATCCAAGGTTACGGCACCAACGATACCGAAGCGATGGTCGGCTTCATTGCCGAGGATAAGATCCCTTATTTCTCGATGTCGTTCTCGGGTCATTTGACCGATCCATCCGGCATCAGCCCGAAGGCGAAGGACGGCAAGATCAAGGTCGCGCCATATAACTTCTTCATCGCGCCATCCTATTCGGACGGCAACCGCGCTCTGATCCTTTGGGCCGCGGAAGACTGGAAGAAGAAGGGCGGCGCCGGCAAGCCGAAGTACATCCATCTCGGCGACAACCATCCCTACCCGCTTGCGCCCAAGGAAGCCGGCGAAGAACTTGCCAAGGAAACCGGCTTCGATGTCGTGCCCTCGATCCAGTACGCGCTGGCCGGCGGTGACTTCAAGGCGCAGTGCCTGGCGCTGCAATCATCGGGCGCGAACTACGCGTTTCTTGCCAACACGACGGGCGCCAACATTGCACTGCTGCGCTCATGCGCGACGGTCGGCGTCAACGTGCAGTTCATGGCCAACATCTGGGGCATGGACGAAGCTGGCATGAAGGCCGCCGGCAAGGCTGCCGACGGTCTCGTCCAGGTTCTCGGTCAGGCCCAATGGGGCTCGGACGTGCCCGGCATGAAGGTATTCCGCGCGATCTCCAACATGTCTGACCCGACTGGCAAAGCTTATCGCCCGCTCCCCTACGCGACCGGCGCTTGTCACGTTCTCGTCCTCGCCGAGGCGATGAAGATTGCCGACAAAGCTGGCAAGCTCAACGGCCCTGGCATCAAGGAAGCGCTGGAGAATATGAAAGACTTCGTACCGTTTGGCACAGACGGTATGTGCGCTGCCGCTACATGGACTCCGACCGATCATCGCTCCGTCGACAAGGTGACAGTCGGCCGGGCAAAGGTTGGCGGCGAAACCGAGCAAGGCGAAGTCGGCGATCTCGTCGATAAGGGCGTCATCAAGTACGAAACGCTCGCCACCATCAAGGTCGAGCGCAAGCCCAACTGGCAGGGTTACTGAGCCGCACTCGAGCGCTCGATAGTTGGGGGCGGGTGGATAACCCGCCTCCAAACCATTCAGGAGTTAATACGTGTCAATACCGGCCGCGCCCCTGGCACTCGCACCAAAGCCGCCAACGGACATCGCCTCCGATCTTCTCGCAATCGAGAATATCGAGGTGGCCTACGATGATGTGGTTCTCGTTCTGCGCGGCATCAGCTTAAGCGTACCGAAAGGAAAAATCGTCACGCTGCTTGGTCCAAACGGTGCCGGCAAATCGACCACGCTCAAAGCGATCTCCGGGCTTCTGAAATCAGAAAACGGCGAGATCATCGCTGGTGACATCAAATTCGAGGGCGAGAGCATCGCCCACAAGCTGCCCGACAAGATCGTTCGCGGCGGCATCTTCCAGGTCATGGAAGGCCGTCGCATCATCGGCGACATGACCGTGCTTGAAAACCTGAAGGTCGGCGCCTTTACCCGGCGCGACAACGGCGTCGCCGATGACATCGATCTCGTCTATTCCTATTTTCCGCGCCTGAAAGAACGCACCGGCCTTGCCGGCTACTTGTCCGGTGGCGAGCAGCAAATGCTGGCAATCGGCCGCGCGATGATGGCTCGCCCGAAGATGATGCTGCTCGACGAGCCGAGCATGGGCTTGGCGCCACTCCTGGTGCAGGAAGTCTTCGCCATCATCCAGCGGCTGAACAAGGACCTCGGCATTACGATGCTGCTGGTGGAGCAGAACGCCAACATGGCGCTGAGCGTCGCCGACTACGGCTACATCATGGAGTCGGGTAAAATCGTGCTCGACGGCACCGGCGCTGAACTCGCCAACAACGAGGACGTCAAGGAATTCTATCTCGGCGGCGGCGGTCACGCGCGCAAGAGCTTCAAAAACCTGAAATCGTTCCGGCGGCGCAAGCGCTGGCTTTGACCGTTCAACAAACGCGAGTGGCACCATGACCTACGAAGACCTGATTTACGACGTGCGCGATGGCGCGGCCCACATCACAATCAATCGTCCGAAGGTGATGAATGCCTTCCGCGGCAAGACGTGCGAGGAACTGATCCACGCCTTCCAGAAAGCCGGTTGGGACAAGACCATCGGCGTCATCGTACTCGGCGGCGCAGGCGATCGCGCTTTCTGCACCGGTGGCGACCAGAGCGCGCACGAAGGCCAGTACGACGGGCGCGGCACAATTGGCCTCCCCATCGAGGAAGTGCAATCGCTGATCCGCGATGTGCCGAAGCCCGTCATCTGCCGCGTGCAAGGCTATGCGATCGGCGGTGGCAACGTACTCG